>JANQUX010000231.1 GCA_030730545.1 Maribacter sp.
TCATTATATTGACCATTGTCACGTTCTAGGGTCTGAAAAACCCTGCCTCTACAAAACGGATACCCTAACTGATCAATAAAACCACAGGCAGCACCTGCATATTCGAAATGGTCTTTTTTTAGCAAATCTAAAATTTTAGGTTGAATTATAGCGGCATCGGGTATCGTTGTAAAGGCATCTATAATTGGGTTCAACCAATTAGGGGTTACTTCGACGTCTGAATTCAATAAACAATAAATATCAGCATCGACATCTACCATGGCGTCGTTATAGCCCTTGGCAAATCCGCCGTTTTCTGTATTCTGTATAATTTTTACCGAAGGATAGTTGGTTTTGACAAAAGCAACCGAGTCGTCTGTAGACGCATTATCGGCAACATAAATATCTGCATCATTAGAATATTTGATAACAGAGGGCAAGTACCTTTCTAAAAGCACTTCACCATTCCAGTTTAATATGACTACGGCTATCTTCAAAACGATCGCAAATTAACGGCTAAAATCAGGAATCTCTTGCATAAATTCATATTTTTCCGCAACAAAGTCTGTTTGACAGTAAAAATGAGTGAGTCCGTTAGTGACCATTAAGTAGGTCGCATTCAACTTAAAATTGTATTGTGCAATCTGGTCGAATGTCATTTGAGATATGGTAATTTCTGGTGCTTTACACTCTACTAGTACGTTTAATTCACCGTTGGGCTTAAATACAACGATATCATATCTTTTCTTTAATCCGTTAAGGGTAATCTGCTTTTCTACGTTAATATGACTTATAGGATAGTTCTTTTCTTGAATAAGAAATTGAACTACATGTTGCCTTACCCATTCTTCTGGAGTAAGAACCACAAATTTTTTACGTATTTCGTCAAAAATCAAGGTTCTATTTTCGCTATTTTTGACCCTGAAAGTGTAGCTAGGGAAATTTAGTCGCTGCATTATACAAAGTTGATGAATTTTTCTGAATGGATGAAGCAATACAAATAGTCAATGCAATTAAGAAAGGACAGATTAGTCCTATTTATTTCCTTTACGGGGAAGAAGCTTATTTTATTGATAAAATCTCAGATTATATAGCGGCGAAGGTATTGACCGAAGAAGAAAAGGGCTTTAATCAGATGGTACTTTATGGTAGAGATGTATCTATAGAAGATATTGTCGGTAATGCCAAACGATACCCGATGATGGCCGAGCGACAGGTGGTCAT
>JANQUX010000232.1 GCA_030730545.1 Maribacter sp.
GATTGCCATAGGGGCGATAACAGTTTTTCTGATGAATTTGCCAACAATAGAAACATCTATTATCATGCGCTAAAATTTTACTATACAGAAGGGTTCGATTATTGTGAATTAGGTGACGGTGATGAACTCTGGGAGAATATTAATTTTGAGTCTATTTTTGAAGCTCATAAAAATGTATTCAAGCTTTTAAAGCAATTTCATCTAGAGCACAGATTGCATATGATTTGGGGCAATCATGATATGGTCTATAAAGATGAAGACTATGTAAAAAAACACCTGTCGAGTTATTTCGAACCTATTGACGATAAGGACAAATCGCTTTTCGAGGGAATAAAATATCATGAAGCCATTGTATTAAAACATAAAGATACCGACCAAGAAGTTTTTCTTACCCATGGTCACCAAGCAGATTGGTGGAACTATACTTTTTGGCGCTGGGGTAGATTTTTGGTAAGAGTGTTATGGAAACCGTTACAAGTTTGGGGTATTGCAGACCCTACTTCACCTGCTAAAAATTATACTGAACTCATAAAAGTAGAGCGACGTATAAAAAAATGGATTTTAAAGAATAATCTTAAAGTAACTGTCGTTGGTCATACCCACAGACCTCGTTTTCCAGAGCCTGAAGATATACCTCTCTTTAACGATGGTAGCTGCGTTCACCCAAGAAGTATTACCGGAATAGAAATTGAAAATGGTTGTATTTCTTTGATAAAATGGCAAATAAATACCACTGATGACGGTACGTTACGCGTAGTTCGCATTTTATTGGAAGGACCACAGAAGTTGGCGGATTACATAACTCGTTAATTTAACTTCTTTTTGCCATTGTTTTCATAGCGGTAACAAAACTATCCAACTCATCTGTGGTAGTGTAAACATTGGGGGTAATTCTACATCCTTTTACATTTGCATAATCAACACCTACTGTAAATATTTTAAACTCACTTAATAATTGAGCTGCTAGTTCCTTTGCATCCATAGATGATATTCCCACATTTGCGATACCACAACTACGCTGCATCTCTACTGGAGTGTTTACGGTAATATTGGGCTCATTTCTTAATTTATCGCTCCAATATTTTTGTAAAAACTGAAGCCTTTCTTGTTTGCGTTCTATACCAATCATCTCAATATAATCTAAAGCATCATTAACAGCTAAATCTGTATGTACTGGTAATGTTCCGGTATGATTTAATCGTTGAATAAGGTCAGAGTCATTTTCCCAATCTGTAAAAAGTGGCCATATTTTTGTGATTTTATCTTTCGCGACATGCAACATGCCCGATCCAAGAGGAACACTCAACCATTTGTGTAAACTAGTTCCATAATAGTCGCAATTCAATGCTTTTATATCTACCTTAAAATGACCAATACAATGAGCTCCATCTACTAAAACCTCAACTCCATACTTATGCGCCATGTCACAAATTTTACGAATTGGCAATATATGTCCGGTAATATTAATCATATGGCTCACCATCATTAACCTGGTTTTAGGTGTAATCGCTTTTTCATATAAAGCCACTAATTCTTCATCAGATTCTGGATAATTTGGAACATCTACAACTGCTGTTTTAATACCATATTTTTTAACCATCAACTCAAAATGGTCTTTCATTGAACCATAATCTTGTAAGGCATAAATGGCTTCGTCGCCCTTTTTCCACTGATAACCACCAATTATTAAATCTAATGACTCCGTTGCATTTCTAGTTATCACCAACTCTTCAGGAGTGCTGCCAACGAACTTCGCCAATCGATCACGCACGCTTGCTTTATTATCCCATTGTACGGTACGCATGTAGTATGAAGCCTCATAGTTGACCATTTTTAAGTGGTCTATATACTTCATCATAATTGGTGTCGGGATAAAATTATAATAACCATTTTCCAGATTAATATAATCCGGTTTTAAAAGATAATCTTCCCGTATTCTTAACCAAAAATCATCTTCAGTTTTCGTTACATATGATTTTGTTGGCGCTGCTCCTTTCACCACAGAACTGTATGGTAAAAAAGGCAAGGTAAAAGCCGCTTTACCAATGTTGGTCAAAAACTGTCTTTTATTCATCATGGCTTTATTTTTAAGTTATTAATCAAACACTCTTCTAAAAATATTAAAACTAAACCAATGAATACCAATGCAGTAAGCTGCCATTTGATGAATTTATCCAATTATTATTTTAAGGCAATAAGAATTATAAATGTGAATAAAAATTTAGGCAATTCATGCTAACTCTTTAATCCGCGATAATACAAAACACCTAAAAATTATTTATTTTGAACATATTATATTTATAATAATTAATACAATTCTTTTGTTTATTCAAAACTTAATAAGTTAAAATTGAATAAACACTCAAAAAATTGAATAAATAATTGTGACTTTAACAATGTTTTGGTTTCTAAATAAATACAAACAATTAAACCTTATTAAAATGAAAAAATTTATTGCAGAGTTTATCGGCACGTTATGGCTGGTATTAGGTGGTTGCGGTAGTGCCGTACTTGCCGCAGGTTTTCCAGAATTAGGTATTGGCTTTGTTGGGGTCTCTTTAGCCTTCGGTTTAACCGTCATAACAATGGCTTATGCCATTGGTCATATTTCTGGTTGTCATTTAAACCCGGCAGTTACTATCGGTGTATGGGTAGGTGGGCGCTTTGATGGTAAAGACGTTTTCCCTTATATCGTTGCTCAGGTAATGGGCGGTATTGCAGGTGCAGCTATTCTTTATCTTATTGCTTCTGGTAAATCTGATTTCGTTTTAGGCGGATTTGCATCTAACGGATTCGGAGAACATTCACCTGGCGGATACAGTATGACTTCTGCCTTGGTCATAGAAGTAGCCATGACGTTTATCTTTTTATTTGTCATATTAGGTTCTACCTATACAAAAGCACCAAGAGGTTTTGCAGGTTTGGCAATCGGACTTTGTCTTACCCTTATTCACTTAATTAGTATACCTGTTACCAATACTTCTGTAAACCCGGCACGTAGCACAAGTCAGGCTCTTTTTGCTGGCGATTGGGCTATAGATCAACTTTGGTTATTTTGGTTAGCACCTATCGTAGGAGCCATTTTAGCAGGCATCGTTTACAAAGCTATATCTCCTGAAGTTACAGATAAATAATAGCATTATATTTTCAAGCTCATCATATTTAAATTAAATATGATGAGCTTTTTTTTTATGGTATATTTAGAGAATCAACCAAACTAACTCTATTCTAAATATGCCTTTAATTATAGTTATTCTAGGAATTCTTCTCCTATTCATTCTCATTGCTAAATTCAAACTAAACGCTTTTATCACCTTTATCATCGTCTCTTTATTCGTTGGTATCGCTGAAGGCATGGAACCTATTAGTGTCGTCGATTCCATTCAAAAAGGCATCGGTAATATTTTAGGTTTTCTTGTTATAATTTTAGGGCTCGGCGCTATGCTAGGTAAGTTGGTTGCCGATAGTGGTGCAGCACAACGAATTACTACAAAACTGGTGGAGAAATTCGGTAAAAAGAACATTCAATGGGCAGTCGTATTAACCGGATTCATAGTTGGTATACCCATGTTTTATTCTGTAGGTTTTGTAATTCTAGTTCCTCTAGTTTTCACTATTGCAGCAGCTACAGGTTTACCTCTTTTATATGTTGGTCTACCTATGTTAGCTTCACTTTCGGTTACACACGGCTATTTACCTCCACACCCAGCACCGACAGCTCTTGCCTCTATGTTTAATGCTGATATTGGTAAAACTTTACTATACGGAATCATAGTTGCTATACCGGCAATTATTGTTGCAGGACCATTACTTTCAAGAACTTTAAAAGGTATTAATGCTACTCCATTAAAAGAATTTTTAAATCCTGTAATTTTAAAGGAGGATGAAATGCCGAGTATGGCAAATAGTATTATAAGCGCACTATTACCTGTTATATTAATTTCCATTGCTGCCTTGGCCCCTCTTTTACTACCTGCCGATTTCTTTCTTACCAAGATTCTTGTATTCATGGGTAACCCTGCAATTGCAATGCTTATTGCTGTTTTAGTGGCTATTTATACTTTAGGTCTTGGTCGCGGAAAAAGTATGAAAGAAGTCATGGACTCTGTTGGTAGTGCTATTACCGGCATAACTATGGTTCTACTAATTATTGCTGGCTCTGGCGCATTAAAACAAGTATTAATAGATAGCGGTGTAAGCGAATATATCGGAGCGATATTACAAGAATCTTCCATATCTCCTTTAATTTTAGCTTGGTTAATTGCTACCGTAATACGTGTTTGTGTTGGGTCTGCAACCGTAGCTGGTTTAACCGCTGCAGGTATTGTGCTGCCTCTTGTTCAAGGCACAGGGGCTAGTCCAGAATTAATGGTATTGGCCATAGGATCGGGTAGTTTAATGTTATCTCATGTTAACGATAGCGGTTTTTGGTTATTTAAAGAGTACTTTAATCTATCTGTAAACGATACGCTAAAAAGCTGGACTGTCATGGAAACCACCGTAGGTATCATGGGCCTACTTGGCGTTTTAACAATTAATGCCTTTATTTAAATTAAATACATATGCAAAAGAAACCTTCTGAAAGAATAAAAGAATTAGGTTTGGTTTTACCTCCTGCTCCACCGCCTGCAGGTTTGTACAAACCTGTTTTAGTCGTTGACCATTTTTTATATATTTCTGGTCAGGGCCCTATGCAAAATGATGGCTCGTTAATTGTCGGCAGAGCTGGTCACGATATGACGATGGAAGAGGCTAAAGTTGCCGCAAGGCAAGTTGCCCTTACCATGCTTTCTACGATACAAACACATTTTGGAGATATTGATCGAATTAAAAGAATTGTAAAAACCTTGGGAATGGTGAATTCTACTCCCGATTTCGGTCAACAACCTTTGGTCATAAATGGTTTTAGTGAACTCATGGCAGATATTTTCGGACCTGATAACGGAGTAGGTGTTCGTAGTGCCGTTGGTATGATTTTACCTGGCGGTATACCTGTTGAAATTGAGGCTCATTTCGAACTACATCATTAAAAGTTATGGTAAAAGAAAATTGGTATTCGATTAATCATCCCGATGGAGTAATTTCTCCTTCTTTATTGGTGTATCCAGATAGAATTCAACATAACATCGACTTGATGATTTCTATGACAGGTGATGCAAATCGGCTACGTCCGCATGTAAAAACCTATAAAAATGCCAATATCATTAACATGCAAATGGAATGCGGAATTCAAAAATTCAAATGTGCCACTATTGCTGAAGCTGAGCTGCTTGGCGACTGCAACGCTGTTGACGTATTATTGGCGATGCAACCCGTTGGTGCCAATGCACAGCGTTTTATTGAATTGATTAAAAAATACCCGAGCACCAAGTTCTCGACCATTGTAGATAATTCTAAAACACTTACAATTCTTAGTGAACTTGCGAAATCTCATCAAATTAAAATTCCACTTTGGGTAGATATTAATAATGGTATGAACAGAACAGGAATCATACCCGACAACGACGCTCTAGAATTGTATACTCAATTACATGAGAATGAAAATTTAATCGCTGAGGGTCTGCATGTTTACGACGGTCATCTTCGCAATTCAGATCCCGTAATACGAGAGCAAGAATGTAATACCGCTTTCGAAGCTGTTATCGATTTAAAGAAAAGTATTGAAGATAAAAATATAGCTAGCCCAAAAATGGTGGCTGGCGGTTCGCCTACCTTTCCTTTTCACTGCAAACGCCAAGATATTGATGCCAGCCCTGGCACTACCCTTCATTGGGACTCTGGTTATGGAAACCAATTTCCAGAAATGGACTTCTTACCAGCTGCAGTATTATTCACCAGAATTGTAAGTAAACCAACAACCGGAATTCTATGTTTTGATCTAGGTCATAAATCGGTTGCACCTGAAATGCCTTTTCCTAGAATTGAATTTCTAGACCTTAAACACAGTAAGCAAATAAGCCAATCGGAAGAACATTTAGTGGTAGA
>JANQUX010000233.1 GCA_030730545.1 Maribacter sp.
AATTGGAGTTTCACCTATTACGTGTGTATTAAAAAACTCACCCACTTCTGGGTAGGTCATTGCAACTATTTCATTGAACAAAGAATTATCTTCAAAAGGCACATCGGTCCCATATTTCTTTGACAATTCTTTCATTAGCCACAGCATACTTTTTTCACCATCACTTTTTTCTCGCAAAATAATATCGATACACATATTAATAAGTGCACCTTTCTCATATACATTAGCGTAATTTGGCTCATAAGGCTGATCTAATATATTCTTGCTCATTACCGTAAATGACATACTGTCATCATAGAATAAAGAATTATTTATTTTGGCAAGCATACGCTCGTAAAATTCCTCTTCAGAAATAAGACCCTGTTGAATTTGAAAAAGGTTGGCAAAATATTCGGTCGTACCCTCATACATCCATAAATGTTCAGACATTTTTGGATCGTTAAAATCGAAATATTGAATCTCTTTTGAATGAACCGATAGCGGTGTTACAATATGAAAAAATTCGTGCGATACCACATCTACCATAGCTTGTTCGAGACGACCAACATCCATAACTTCTGGCAACACTACAACGGTAGAAGTATGGTGTTCCAATGCACCGAAACCTTTGGCATCTGATATATTAACATCAGACAGGTATAATAATATATTGTATTCCTTTGTACTGTCCACATCACCCAAAAACTTTTTTTGAGCACCCATCATAGACACCATTTTTTCTTTCAAGTCAGCAGCTTTGTACACATTATTCGGTGAAAAAAGACTTAACGTTACCGATATTCCATTGATCTCAAAAGTCTCAGTATTCGGCTTGGCATACATTATAGGGTTATCGATGACCTCGAAATATCGCTTAGCTATAAAACCATCCCACATAGGATCTGGTTTTCTATTTGGCTCTTTAGAAAGTGTGGTCGTCGCAATTAAATCTGCTGGTTTTTTTATCAGAATGGAATAAGGCACTTCTTTAAATCCATCAAAATAACCAACAAAACCGTGTAGATTAAGCATAAAATTACTGCCGGCTGCAATATTTGTACCTGCTGGAGAAAATACTGCATCATCAACTTCATTCTCGGTGTCATAGGTGTCATTTACCCAATATTGTACTTTATCAAGTTGGGTTGCGTTGTCTATACTCCAAGAATTCTCGTCAATTTTTGTAAACTGTAGCGGGTTACCTTTGTAATCAAGAGCCTTGAAATCTTGAATATATTGTCCATAATTATCAGAACTATAGGTTCCGGGTACTGTCTTGGGAATACTAAAAAGTACGGTAGTTGCGGTAAAAGCGCCAGGGTTTAAATCGACCCGAACTTTATCATCTACAACATTGACCAAATCTATACCAGCAACTATTGGTGCATTTTCAACTGAAACTAAAGCTTTACCAGCACCACAGGCACTTAGTATCGAAGCGGTAGCTATAACTAATACATTTTTTTTCATAAAAAACTTCATATGTGCATTTTTAAAACTAATGGTTTTCAAAGATAGAGAATATGTAACCACCCAAATTATAGAATTATGTTTTGCTTGTTTAAAATTTGACTACACCCATCAAAAATTTTCATTATTTTTGGTGGCAAATAATTATTTACATGCACTACAAAAGAATTCTTCTTAAATTAAGCGGTGAAGCCTTAATGGGCGAAAAGCAATACGGTATAGATTCTAACCGTCTAAACGAATATGCCGAAGAGATAAAAGAAGTAGTAGAAAAAGGAATAGAAGTTGCCATAGTAATTGGCGGTGGAAACATTTTTAGAGGATTAACCGGTGCCGCAACAGGTATGGACCGAGTACAAGGCGACCACATGGGTATGCTGGCTACCGTTATAAACGGATTGGCATTACAAAGTGCATTAGAAATGATAGGTGTACAAACAAGATTGCAATCTGCCATCAAAATCAACGAAGTTGCAGAGCCTTTTATTCGAAGACGTGCAATGAGGCATTTAGAGAAAGGAAGAGTAGTAATTTTTGGCGGTGGTACAGGCAACCCTTATTTCACTACCGATTCTGCAGCGGTTTTAAGAGCTATTGAGATTGAAGCTGATGTAATACTTAAAGGTACTCGCGTAGATGGTATTTATACTGCCGACCCAGAAAAAGACAAGAATGCAACGAAATTCGACACTATATCTTTTCAAGAGGTACTTACAAAAGGGCTAAAAGTTATGGACACTACTGCTTTTACCTTAAGTCAAGAAAACGAACTACCTATTGTAGTTTTTGATATGAACAAAAAAGGAAACTTACTGAAAATTGTTGACGGCCAAACTATTGGTACGACCGTAAACGTATAACTTTCGGTATAGTTAATGATATTGCTATAGCTATATACTTATTTTATGAACGAAGATGTACAATTTGTTTTAGACGCTACAAAAGAAGGCATGGATGCCGCTATAGCCCATTTAGAACGTGAATTTTTAAAAATTAGAGCCGGTAAAGCCAGCCCAGCAATGTTGTCATCTGTTATGGTTGACTATTATGGGTCGCAAACACCGTTATCTCAGGTCGCCAATGTAAACACACCAGACGGTAGAACGATTTCTGTTCAACCATGGGAAAAAAACATGCTTCAAGAAATTGAAAAAGCGATTATGAATGCCAATCTAGGTTTTAACCCTATGAACAATGGCGATATGATTATCATCAACGTACCACCACTGACAGAAGAACGCAGAATTCAACTTACCAAACAGGCAAAGGCAGAATCTGAACATGCAAAAGTTGGTGTACGTAGTGCAAGACAAGATGCGAATAAAGAAATAAAAGATTTGGATATTTCTGAAGACCTTCAAAAGAATGCCACTGCAGATGTACAAGTTCTAACCGATGCCTTTACTAAAAAAATAGATGACTTTTTGATAAAAAAAGAAGCAGAGATTATGAAAATATAAGTAACATACCTCAAAAAAAACATAAGTAAAGCTACCCTTCTCGGTAGCTTTATTTTATTGTATAAAATTTAAACTTTTCAATTTAGGAACAGATGTAGCTAATAGTTACCTTTGCCACCTGCAAAAACAGTTATGGTAGCTAAACTTACGAAAGGATTTTGGCCTAAAACGGCAAACATAATTCTCCGCAATAGAATCTTAATTTTACTATTGATTGCCGGTTTCACCATTTTCATGGGCTGGCAATGGCAATATATGCGATTTTCGAGCTCGCAAACAAACTTACTACCAGACGACCACCCCGTAAATCAGCAATACCAAGATTTTCTTAGCAAATTTGGCGAAGAAGGTAATGCCGTAGTATTTGCTATACGTGATAGCGCCTTATTTACACCTGTAAATTTTAATCGCTGGAACAAGCTGAGCAAACAACTTGCAGCTTTTCCAGAAGTAGAATTCGTTATTTCGACCGATAATCTTAAAGAATTGGTCAAAGACAATGAGTTACAACAGTTTAAAATGCGCCCCTTAATAAATGGAGAGCTAAAAACAAAAAAGGAAATAGATAGTATTACCAACCACTTATTTAACGACCTACCTTTTTACGACAATATTATCTATAATAAAGAAAGCAAAACCATACGAACCATAGTCAATTTAGATAAGGATATAGTTAATACTGCGGTAAGAAAAGACTTTATTCTACAAGATGTAAATAAACTTATTGAAAATTTTGAGGACGAAACCAATTTAGATGTTCACATATCTGGCATGCCCTATGTGAGAACCATGAACTCTCAAAACATTATTGATGAAATCGGTAAATTTATATTAGCTGCCCTAGGGGTGACGTCATTAATTTTCTTCTTTTTCTTTAGAAGTGTACGAGCAACGTTCATTTCAATGTGTGTGGTTATTATTGGAGTTATGTGGGCTTTTGGTTTACTCGGATTACTGCAATACGAAATTACCGTATTAACTGCATTGATCCCGCCTTTAATTATCGTTATCGGTATACCAAACTGTATATTCTTAATCAATAAATATCAGCAAGAGGTCAAAAAACATGGTAATCAAGCACTTTCTCTACAACGTGTAATTTCTAAAATTGGTAATGCCACATTGATGACAAACATCACTACGGCTTCAGGTTTTGCTACATTTATTATTACTGATAGTACCCTTTTAAAAGAATTTGGTATTGTAGCCTCAATAAATATTATTGGGATTTTTGTTTTATCGCTACTGATTATCCCTATTGTATATAGCTTTATGCCACTGCCAAAAACAAAGCACTTAAAGCATTTGAACAAAAAGTGGATCGATGCTTTTGTTCTTTGGATGGAACGTATTGTACGATACCGAAGAATTACCGTTTATATAGTTTCAATTTCATTATTGGTTATTAGCATCATTGGTATCTACCAAATTAGAATTTCAGGAAGCCCTATAGAAGACATGCCTAAAAATGCTGATTTCTTTCATGATATTCGATTCTTTGAAAAAGAATTTAAAGGTATAATGCCTGTTGAAATAGTGGTCGATACTAAAACTCCGAAAGGTGTTTTAAAACCTGCAACGCTTAAACGCATAAATCAGTTTAGTGAGGTCATCGAAGAGATTCCCGAACTTTCTACTCCGGTATCCGTAGTTAATTTAGTAAAGTATTCAAAGCAGGCGTTTTATAATGGTATTCCTAAATACTACCAATTACCTACCAGTCAAGAGAATACTTTTATAATGGATGTTGCTCGTAAATCATCCGATAATGGAGATTTGCTAAAAGCTTTTGTTGATAGCACAGGGCAAACTGCAAGAATAACCACTTTCATGCGAGATGTTAACACTAGCCGAATGGAAGAAATCGAGACTCGTTTACTAGAGAACATCGATAAAATATTTCCTGCCGAACGTTATACCGTTTACATGACGGGTAGTGCCTTGTTATTCTTAAAAGGGACCAAGTATCTAGTAAAAAACCTAATTATGTCACTTGCATTGGCCATTGCATTAATTGCTTTGTTCATGGCGTATTTATTCAGGTCTTTTAGAATGATCATTATTTCACTCATACCAAATTTACTACCGTTAGTTATAACGGCAGGTATTATGGGGTTTGTAGGCGTGCCCATTAAACCATCTACTATTTTGGTATTTAGCATTGCCTTTGGTATATCGGTCGATGACACCATACACTTTCTCGCTAAGTATAGGCAAGAACTCACTGCAAATAACTGGCGCATAGAAAAATCAGTATATAATGCCCTAAGAGAAACAGGGGTTAGTATGTTCTACACTTCTATCGTTTTATTTTTCGGTTTCTCTGTATTTGTAATATCTAATTTTGGTGGTACAGTAGCCTTAGGTTCTTTAGTTTCTGCTACATTATTGCTAGCAATGTTGGCCAACTTAATTTTATTGCCATCGTTACTTTTATCATTAGAAAAAAGTATTGCAAACAAAAAAACACTAAAAAAGCCGCAAATAGACATTTTACCACAAGATGAAAATAACAACTAACTAAAATCATTTTGCCTTGTTTATATAGCTTTATAAGCTCATTATTTTTTAACAAAATCCTATCTTTGGGACTTTAATTTTCAATTCAACATCATGCGTTTAGCTACAATAAAAGAATTACTAGCAAGTAAAAACTTACTACAAGAAATAACTATTAAAGGTTGGGTACGTACTTTTAGAAGCAACAGATTTATTGCTCTTAATGATGGTTCAACATTAGGCACTATTCAATGCGTTGTTGATTTTGAAAATTTCAACGAAGAATTATTAAAGAAAGTAAACACAGGTGCCGCTCTAAAAGTTACGGGTACACTAGTCGAAAGTCAAGGTCACGGACAATCTGTAGAAATCCAAGTTAGTGCTTTAGAAGTATTGGGTGTTGCTGACCCAGAAGAATATCCTATTCAACCAAAAAAACACTCTTTAGAGTTCTTGAGAGAAAAGGCACATTTAAGAATTAGAACGAACACTTTCGCTGCAATTATGCGTGTTAGGTCTACCCTATCTTTTGC
>JANQUX010000234.1:0-544 GCA_030730545.1 Maribacter sp.
TCTTGCAAAGATGAACCAGTTCTTAACACAACACAAGATCAAACTGCAATTTCTACATTCTATCTTATTAGACATGCAGAAAAAGAACGTAGTAATCCTGATGATGCAGATCCAGAACTTAACCAAAAAGGCTTAGGTAGAGCAATGCATTGGGCAGAAATTCTAGCAGATACCGAGTTAGACGCAATTTATTCCACCGATTATAATAGGACCTCTATGACTGCCGCGCCTACTTCTGTGAAGCAAAATATCGATGTTCAATATTATGATCCGAGTACTATAGACATTGCCCAATTTAAAGCTGAAAATTTAGACAAAAGTGTATTAGTCGTTGGCCATAGCAATACTACACCAGAATTCGTGAACAAATTAATAAATGAAGAAAAATATTTTGCTATCGACGATAGTGAAAATGGAACTTTGTTTATCGTTAAAATAATTAACGGAATACCTTCAGTTGAAAAACTTATTTTCAATTGCAACTGTCCTAGTTAATAATTTCTTACATTAATATCATTAGCAATAAGTTTTAAAAGGCTAAGAC
>JANQUX010000234.1:554-5934 GCA_030730545.1 Maribacter sp.
ATTTAAGTGTTTGAGTACTGTATATAATACAACAGTTTCTTGTATCATTAAACAACAGATACATGTATACATATATTTTTTTTCAAATTTTATTTTTCGTCATTATATTTACTTAATTTATGTCATGTCTTAGTAATGTCTACTGTATATCATTTTCATATATTATTCAACATTATAATTTTTTTTAATCTGATAACATTAAAAGCTGCAGCTTAAAGGTCTTTAAGTATAAAGTAATGTATACAATTAAAATGATAATACATTCATTGAAATGTTCTTACTTTTGCCCCTGATGCAGAATACAGTCAACATAAAGAACAAAAGAGCCCGTTTTGAATACGAGCTATTAGATAAATACACGGCAGGTATCGTTTTAGCTGGTACTGAAATAAAAGCTATTCGAGAAGGTCGTGCTTCTATTTCAGAAAGCTTCTGTGAGTTTAATGACAGAAATGAACTATTTGTAATTAATATGCAGATAGACGAATATTCTCATGCTTCTCATTTCAATCACAAACCAAAAGCAGAGCGAAAATTATTATTGCAGAAAAGAGAACTTAAAAAGCTCAGTAAAGAGGTTAATACTTCTGGTTTAACCATTGTACCGCTTAGGGTTTTTGTTAATGAAAAAGGATTTGCAAAAATGCAAGTTGCTTTAGCTAAGGGTAAAAAACTTTACGATAAAAGAGAAACTATGAAAGACCGCGATAATAAGCGAGATTTAGATCGTGTAAAGAAGAATTTCAACAACTAGTTTTTATTCTCTAATAACGGTACAAATCGAAAAGAACCGTATTCTGTCTTTGAAAATTCTTTTTCGGTGGTTCTAATAAATAGGGTCATTATTTGTTCTTCAAATCCGATGGGTATAACTAACCTACCCCCAACTTTTAATTGAGATAAAAGTGCTTTTGGTACTGAAGGCGCCCCAGCAGTTACAATTATACGGTCGAAAGGTGCTTCTTTAGGCAAGCCTTTATAACCATCGCCAAAAATCACTTGTTTTGGCCTATAACCCATTTTCTTGAAAAATAAACTGGTTTTCTTGAAAAGCTCTAACTGCCTTTCAATGGTATACACCTTTACTTTTAGTTTTAATAGAACTGCAGTCTGGTAGCCACTACCTGTACCGATTTCTAATACCTTTTGACCCTCTTCAATCTGTAATAGTTCCGTTTGAAAAGCAACGGTGTACGGGTGCGAAATAGTCTGGTTTGCGGCAATAGGAAATGCTTTGTTTTGATAGGCATGCCCTTCAAAACTACTGTCCATAAACAAATGCCTAGGTATTTCCTTAACGGCATCTAGCACTTTTTTATCTGCTATTCCCTTGTCAATCAATATTTGCGCTAGATGGTTGCGCATGCCCCTGTGTTTTAAGGTATCTCTCAATGGTAGTCGGTTTGACCATCAAAGTTAACAAAGTTCTTTAAACGATGAAGTCCCTATGAAAACTAATCTCATTTTTTTATTAAATTGAAATTATGCAATAGGATAAAAGTACCTAACTATGTGTATTTTTGATGAAAACAAAGCAAATGTTAAAAGTTGGCGTTTTAGGAGCTGGGCATCTAGGTAAAATTCACCTTAGACTTCTAAATGAATCTAAAAAATATGAACTTGTTGGTTTTCATGATGCAGATAGTTCTAATGGAGAAAAAGTAAGTTCAGAGTTCGGATATACCTATTTCAAAAACCTCGAAGATTTAATCGATGCCGTAGATGTTGTAGATATCGTAACCCCTACTCTTTCGCACTACGAATGCGCAAAGAAATCCATAGAAAAAGGGAAGCATATATTTATTGAAAAACCTATAACCCACACTATTGAAGAGGCTAATTCTTTACTTTCATTAGAAGAACAATACGGCGTTAAAGGCCAGGTAGGCCATGTGGAGCGTTTTAACCCAGCATTTACTTCGGTAAAACACGCTATCAAAAATCCTATGTTCATTGAAGCACATAGATTGGCTGAATTTAACCCTAGAGGCACTGATGTACCTGTTGTTTTAGATTTAATGATTCATGACATCGACGCTATTTTAAGTGTGGTAAACTCTGAAGTTATACAGGTTAACGCAAGCGGAGTTTCAGTAATTAGTCAATCGCCTGATATTGCAAATGCTCGACTAGAGTTTGCAAATGGATGTGTAGCCAATTTAACAGCCAGTAGAATTTCTTTGAAGAATATGAGAAAATCTCGTTTTTTTCAAAAGGATGCCTATATCTCTGTAGATTTTTTAGAGAAGAAGGTTGAAGTTGTAAAAATGAAAGATGCCCCTAATGTACCAGGAGATTTTGATATGATTTTACAGAATGCAGAAGGTGTTAAAAAACAGATTTATTTCGAGAACCCAACTGTTGAGGCTAATAATGCCATATTAAACGAACTTGAATCTTTTGCTGATGCTATTGCAAATAATACGACACCTGTTGTTAGTTTAAAACAAGGAACACAAGCTCTAAAAGTTGCTTTACAAATAATTGCAGCATTTAATTCAAAGAACATATGAATACAATAGCAGTTATAGGCGCAGGTACTATGGGTAACGGAATTGCCCACGTATTTGCTCAAAACGGATTTCAGGTACACCTTATTGATGTTTCTCAAGATGCCTTGGATAAAGGTCTTTCTACAATCGCCAAAAATTTGGACAGAATGGTAGCTAAAGAAAAAATATCTATATCTGATAAAGAAAATACTCTAGCGAATATCAAATCTTTTACAGAATTGAAAGTAGGTGTATCAAAGGCTGATCTTGCCATTGAAGCCGCAACAGAGAATGTAACTATAAAACTAAAAATTTTCAAAGAGCTAGATGACGTTTGTGATGCAAATACCATTTTAGCCTCAAATACGTCTTCTATTTCCATTACTCAAATTGCCGCATCGACCAGCAGACCTGAAAAAGTTATTGGAATGCATTTTATGAATCCTGTTCCGATTATGACATTGGTCGAGATTATTAGAGGATATAGCACCTCTAACGAAACGACCGAGGTCATCATGGATCTTTCTAAGAAATTGGGTAAGACCCCAACAGAAGTTAATGACTACCCTGGTTTTGTAGCTAATAGAATTTTAATACCAATGATTAACGAGGCAATTGAAACCTTACATCATGGCGTTGCTGGTGTCGAAGAAATAGATACGGTGATGAAATTAGGTATGGCTCACCCAATGGGACCATTGCAGTTGGCAGATTTTATAGGGTTAGACGTTTGTCTTTCTATTCTTAATGTAATGCATGACGGATTCAAAAATCCGAAATATGCGCCTTCACCATTATTGGTAAATATGGTTATGGCGGGTAAAAAAGGAGTAAAATCTGGAGAAGGCTTTTATGATTATTCCACGAGTAGAAAAGCTGAAATCATATCAAGTCAATTTTCTAAATAGTAGCACTTAAGAATTCATAGTTATATGTCTATAAAAGATAATTTATTAGCCATTAAAAATACCATACCCGATTCGGTAACCTTAGTGGCAGTTTCCAAAACCAAGCCTAATTCATATATTCAAGAAGCATATGATGCTGGTCAGCGCATTTTCGGTGAAAATAGGGTTCAAGAAATGACTGAAAAGTGGGAGAATATGCCAAAAGATATAGAATGGCATATGATAGGTCACCTACAGAGAAACAAAGTAAAGTACATGGCTGAATATGTGTCTTTGGTTCATGGTGTTGACAGCCCTAGATTATTGTCAGAAATAAACAAACAAGCAGAAAAACACAACAGAGTTATTTCATGTTTATTACAGGTTCATATAGCAGAAGAGGATACGAAATTTGGGTTTAACGAAGAAGAGCTACTTGATTTAGTGGCTAACGAAGAATTTAAAGCTTTTAAAAATGTAAAAATCGTGGGGTTAATGGGCATGGCGACCTTTACTGATAACATGGATCAAGTTCGTAGAGAATTTGCTAGCCTAAAATTACTCTTTAACAAACTCAAAAATAATTACACAGATTTTTCGACACTATCAATGGGTATGAGTGGTGATTATCAAATTGCAATTGAAGAAGGTAGTACCATGGTACGTATAGGAAGTAGTATCTTTGGATCCAGAAATTAATACCTCAAAACACCACTACCCCATAAATCAGATTATATTACATGTACGCAATTTTAGATATTGAAACTACAGGAGGGAAATTTAATGAGGAGGGAATCACTGAAATTGCTATTCACAAGTTTGATGGTCAAAAAGTAGTCGATAAATTTATTAGCCTAGTAAATCCTGAAAAAGAAATACAACCTTTTGTAGTTAAGCTTACGGGTATTAATAGTAAAATGCTCAGAACGGCGCCAAAATTCTACGAGGTAGCCAAAAGAATTATTGAAATTACCGAAGACACTATTATTGTTGCCCATAATGCGCAATTCGATTATAGAATTTTAAGAACTGAATTTAGACGTTTAGGCTACAATTTTGAACGTAAAACTTTATGTACAGTAGACTTATCGAAGCTTTTACTACCTGACGCTGAATCGTATAGCCTGGGTAAATTGGTAAGATCCCTAGGCATACCGGTGAGCGATAGACATAGGGCCAACGGCGATGCTCTAGCTACCATAAAACTGTTTAAACTTTTACTGGCCAAAGATTCAGAAAAAGTAATTATTAAAGAAACTATACGAAAAGAGACCCAAGGCGAACTCTCAGAAAAACAATTAGATATTGTTAGAGATTTACCTAATAAAGTAGGTGTCTTCTATATGCATGATAAGGATGGAAATATTATTCACCTTAGTAAAACAAGCGATATAAAAAAAAGGGTCAATCAACTGTTTACCAAAACAAGTGATAAATCTCGTAAAATTGCAAAAGACACTAAAAAAGTAACTTTTGAACTTACAGGAAATGAACTTATTGCGATTTTAAAAGAACATGAAGAGCTATTAAAAATTAGACCTAAGTACAGCATAATACCTAAAAAAAGAATGTACAGTCACGCAATCTGCATGACCACAAACATAAATGGATATTACGCTTTAGAAATAAAACCATATCGAGAATGCAAAGAACCACTAGCTCTTTTTAACGGAGTATTCAGTGCAAAAAATTACTTATATAAAATTACGAAGGATTTCGAATTATGCGAAAAAGTGAATGGCATTAGTGAAGCTCGTAAAAATTGTTCTGGTTATGACGATGGCACATGTAAGGGCGCTTGTATTCATAAAGAAAATGTTGAAGAATATAATGCACGTGTAATTGCTGCAACTACTAAAAACAGCATCAACGGCAACAAGGTTTTAATTATAGATAAAGGACGAGAAATTGGAGAACAGAGTGCTATTTTAATAAAAAATGGCTCGTTAGTTGGCTTCGGATTCTATGATCTTAACTATCAAATAAATAATATTCATATCT
>JANQUX010000235.1:0-4574 GCA_030730545.1 Maribacter sp.
TTTGATGATTATTCTTGGAATCTACTATATTCTCATTTTTTAATCCACTTTTTTCTCGAATATTAATTCAAAATAAGATGCAGAACCATAGCCAGATGTTGCAGGTGCGAATATTTGAACAAACCGCCATCCTTCTTTTGCTTTAGACGCTATAATTTCTTTGTAGTCTGAATTTGGTTTCGAGGTAAATATTCCTCCTAAGGCTAGTTTAATATATTGATATTCGTACATAATGTATAAATTTAATATTGATTAAAACTTTTAATTTTCCACTGGCGTTCAAATTCAGAAAGTGATAATTCAATTCCGTTGATCTCGTTTATTTCTATTGGTTGATCTCCTAATTTTCCGAAGGCGTCATTATTCATTTCTGAATGATACTTTAGTCTTTTTCCATTATCATAAACCTCAATTTGTCTCATGGGATAGTGCTCATAATCTAATTCTAAAAACCAATTTGATTTACCCCAATTATCATACTCATCTCCACGAGTGTCATTCCATTTAATTTTATAATATATCATATCTATTTCAAAATCTTAAGCTTGTGTTTCTGCAATAATCCCTCAAGATTATCTTTTAAAAATATGGCTCCTGCCATAGAATTATTATCAGGGTCAATACTGAAATTTGTTGCGGTGCTGAAATCAGCTTTTTGCAGATTAGTTCTCCCAAAAACGGCTCTTTCTAAGTTGCATTCATCAAATTTTGACTTGCTTAAATCACAATCTCCAAAATCAGCTTCTTCAATTTTACAAGACATAAATACCTGTCCGACTAATTTTAATTCAGTGAAAATTGCAAAACTTAAATTACAATCAAAAAAAGATAGATCCATCAAAAAAGCATTGCAAGTATTAAAGGCTAACCCCATAAGTTTACAGTGCGAAAATTTTACTTCTTTAAAAGTGGTATTTACTATATTGGCATTGCTCAAATTACAATCAATAAACTCACACTCTAAAAAGGTTTGGTTGTCTAGATATCCTTTTGAAAAATCACATCCTTCAAAAATGCAGTTTTCATATTCCGCTCTTGGTAATCGCGTAGTAGAAAAATTTTCTCCTTTAAAGGTTTTGTCTAGTATTACGTTCTGCACTGAATATGATATAATTTAATAAGATAATTAAAGTGAATTTAGATACTTAAAATGATTTAAATCATTGTCTTTAAAACAGACAATCAATTATCGTCGTAAGATAATAAAAGCGCATGTAAAAAGATTGTCGATGTATTGAATTTGATGGGTTTGAAATTCAACAAACAAGGCTATACGGTGTTGTGCACTTTTTTGAAAAAGTACTACAATCAGCGTATAGCCTTGAGCTTAAAAATAAATTAGAGGTTAGGTCAACTATTCGTCTTGTCCACCTTTTCGTTGTGGTGACCTTGGGGTTGGCCATTCTCCTTTTTCGCCAGATCTTGGGTTAATACCTAATACAGCTTTTTCACGAGATGTTTTTGCTAGATCTTCACAAGCCATATAGGTAAGTATAGCCGTTAGAATTGCATTGTTACGCACATCATCGAATACAATCTTGTCATACGTATCTAAATTTGTGTGCCATGTATAATTCCAATAATCCCAACTAAGAGAGCTTAATGAAAAAGCCGGAGCACCTGCAGCTACGAACGATGCATAATCAGATCCACCACGACCAGGTGAACCTGGGAAGGTAGTTTCGATCTCATTTTTATACGTTTCAGGTACAGCTTCTAACCAACGCCCTAAATAATCATATGCATGAAGAAACCCTTGTCCCGATAAGTTTACAACGCGACCGGTACCGTTATCTTGATTAAAAACTGCTTGTACACCAGCTACAATTTCTGGGTGATCTTCTACAAAAGAGCTCGAACCATTTAAGCCTTGCTCTTCACTACCCCAATGACCTATTAAAATCGTTCTTTTCGGATTAGGATACACCTTTTTTAGTATACGTGCAGCTTCTAACATGGTAATAGTACCTGTACCGTTGTCTGTTGCACCTGTACCACCATCCCAAGAATCGAAATGAGCAGAAAGAATTACGTACTCGTCTGGGAATTCGGTGCCTGGTATAGTTGCAATTGTATTAAAAGCTGGTACTACACCTAAATCTTTAGATTCGGCGACTATTTTAATTTTAGTATCGGCACCATGTTCTACCATTCTGTATAGCATACCGTAGTCTTCTAAAGAAATATCAACTGCGGGAATTTTATCTGTACCTGCGCTGAAAATTTTGTTAGCGCCAAAACCTTCAGACCATCTCGATTGTGCAATACCAACGGCACCTGCTCTTTCAAATGCAGAATTGATATTTCTACTCGTGTAGCCTGTATTGTTAATATTCTGTCTCCATATCTTTTCTATGGAATCGCGCTCTTTTTTCATTTTCTCGAAGGATGCTTTTGTCGCATATTCTTCCCAGTTTTCGTCTGGTCTACCTGTGGGTTGTAACATGCTAATCATTACTATTTTTCCTTTCACATTAGGAAGCCATTTTACAAATGATAATGAGTCTTTGAAACTAGGGAGTGTAATTAAAGATGCGGTAACACCTTTAGCGCTTGTACCTGGGTTCCACGCCAATTGTGTAGCGTGAAGTGATGCTACTCGTGGCGATACCATGTCTACATGAGTAATACCTCTTTGCCAACCCTTCCAAGTTCCCCATTGTTGGTTTTCGGCAGAAATACCCCATTTTTTATAGGTGTTTATTGCCCAGTCATGTGCTGTTTTCATCTCTGGAGTACCTACTAGTCGTGGTCCGTTGAGGTCCATTAATTCGTAAGCTAATTGCTCTAGTTGAGAGTTTTCAACGCCTTCTTTTTCAATGGCATTAACGATGTCTTCTGTGGATTGAGAAAATCCGAAAGTGACGCATAACAAGTATGCACCAAAGAGTAGTCCTTTTTTCATGTTCAAGATAGTTTGTTCGTTGAACTAAGGTACTCATTTAAGGGCGTAAAATAGGTGTTAAAATTTGTCGGATTTCTGAAGGAAACGAGGTAGACTTTCTTTAATTGGAAAAGCTCAATATTCTTCACCGCTTTATTTTTAAGTGCGATTTAATTATGGAGTTTTGGTTAGCTTAAAATATATGATTCATCGATAGATGAATGATTTTTTAAAACTATTATTTAAGCTTATCGTCCAATGCCAAAATAGTCCGCAATAATACATTGGCACCATTTGCCATGTCAACGGCAGAGGTAAATTCTTTAGGAGAATGACTAATGCCATTTTTACTGGGAACGAATATCATACCCGTCGGTGCAATAAGTGCCATGTCTTGCGCATCATGACCTGCACCGCTTGGCATTGATTTGTAACTCAATTCAAGGGATTGAACACTTTTTTCGATTTCAGTTTGTATGGTTGTATCCATGATAGCTGGGTCTGCTGTAGTATCCAATTTTTTAAAGGAAATTTCAACTCCCGATTCAATATTAATTTCTTTCGCTCTTTTTTCGATAGCAGCATATACCTTTTCAATAACCTCAGATGACAAATCTCTAATTTCAAGACTTGTAACAACATGACCCGGAATTACATTGGGTGCACCTGGTTCTGACTTTATTCTACCAACAGTTGCAACTTGGGCGCCATCGAAACTTGTAGCAACTTCATTAACGGCAATGATAAATTTTGAGGCTGCTAAAAGCGCATCTTTTCTAGCATTCATTGGTGTTGTGCCGGCATGGTTGGCAAATCCGTTGAATTCAACATCCCACCATTTTAATCCTACAATACCTTTTACAATACCAATCTCTAAATTTTCTTTTTCAAGAGTACCACCTTGTTCAATGTGTAGTTCTAAAAAGGCAGCGACATCTCCTTTTTTACGAGCAACTTCTGCAAGTCTGGTGGTATCTCCGCCTAATCTCATCATCCCTTCGCCAATGGTATACCCTGACGAATTTTGAACGGCAAAAGCACTTTCTTTCAAATGCCCGGCTATTGCCCTACTACCTACAACACCACCTTCTTCATTAGAAAAAATGATAATTTCTAATGGATGTTTCGTTTTAACGCTGTTTTCATTTAGCACCTTAAGAACTTCTAAGGAAGCCATGCTGCCAACACAACCATCATAATTACCGCCATGAGGAACGCGGTCAATATGTGAACCAAACGAAATCGGTTTCATGTTTGGCTTTGTCCCTTTTCGTATTCCAATTACATTACCGGCAAAATCGACATGGGTTTCAATATCCATGGCTTTTAATTGCTCAAGAACCCATTGCTGGGCTGCAATATCGGCATCACTAAAAGCAACACGTTCGGTTTCGCCATTTTCTTCTATGCCAAACTGGGCAAGATCCATAATGCGTTTTTCTAATCGCTCTTGATTTACTGACATTTGAGCAATACCTAATAAAGGGCTAACAATTAAAAGTACAGCGATTATATTCTTATATTTTTTCATGTTCCTCTATGCTAAAGTGTTTGTATTATTCTGCAAATATTCCAAAAATAGTTGAGCTAGAATTATAAACTATTGATTAACCTTTCCATTCTATTTTTCTATGCGATCCATCGCAAAATGGTTTGTTTTCTTAAACTCCGCAACGACAAAAACCTGTAG
>JANQUX010000235.1:4584-5915 GCA_030730545.1 Maribacter sp.
GTATATGGCTGACGATAAAAAGTATAGTAATTATAATCTTATATTTTTTCATGTCTTTTTATATTTTAAATAATAATGTAGTCCAATCTTGAAAAAATAAGTGAGTGAAAATTTCAGGGTGTAAATTTTAGAGAATTACTATACATCCTATAATTTGCATTTTTATTATCCAATAAATTCATATTTTTCTATGCTATCCATCGCAAAATGGCTTATTTTCTTAAACTCCGCAACGACAAAAACCAGTAGTTCCTTCTTTTGTGACAATTTCGCCAGAGGATAATTGAATCTACATATTTTAAAGGTTTTAAGGTAATCAAAAAATGCCTTTTTTGAGAGTTATGGCAATAGCGAATAATTAAATAATTGTTTAGATTTTTTACATGGTAGTTTATAAGCCCAATTTTATATTACGAATCGAGGTTGTATATTTATTGCCATAGTCAATGACGAAAATTAAAATTTGAAATAGCATACATTAATGAAGAAGGAATTAAATATTGAGGAATGGAATAGGGTAGGTCATTTCAAATTTTTTTCACAGTTCAGTGAACCTTTTCATGGGGTAACCGTAAAAGTGAATTGTTCTAAAGCCTATGATTATGCGAAACAATTTGGCAACTCATTTTTCTTGATTTATTTACATAGAACTTTAAAGGCTGCTAATACCATAACTCCGTTTAAATATCGAATTGAAGATGGTAAGGTGTTCGAGTATGATCAGGTGCATGCATCGCCAACTATTGGTAGGGATAACGGTTCGTTCGGTTTTTCGTATATTGAATATAAGGAGTCATTTACTGAGTTTAGAGACGCTGCCAACAAAGAAATTGAAAAGGTTAAGATTTCTACGGGATTAGAATTGCCCGAATGCGGTATCAATGTATTACATTGTTCTAGCATGCCGTGGCTCGATTTTACTTCGGTTTCTCATGCCCGACATTTTGAATTTGCAGATAGCTGCCCCAAGATTTCATTTGGTAAAATGACGGGTGAAGGTGAACATAGATCTATGCCAATATCAATACATGTGCACCATGCGTTGATGGATGGGTATGAAGTTGGTTTGTTCGTTGCCGAATTTCAACGTTTGATGTCTTTAACAGGTGAGGTTTAAATTTAAATAAGGTGTTGATAAATTAGATGTGAGGTATTATTTGTTCATTTGTTAGTTTTTAAAGCTTAAGATGAATTCGGTACCCTTATTTATCTCACTGTTACAAACTATTTCTCCACCGTTCATTTCTACAAAATCTTTAGTTATCATTAAACCGAATCCGGTTCCTTTTTCACCAATTGTTCCTTTTCTAACGGTAGGACCACTATTATTG
>JANQUX010000236.1:0-2952 GCA_030730545.1 Maribacter sp.
CCGGCTCCACAAATAAAAACCACCTTTAGGGTGGTTTTTTTCGTTACACCTGCGGGATTCGAAAGCCAGCGCGTCAGCTCGCACCATGCTAAAAAGGTCTACTAGACCTTTTATCAACGCAAGGTCGTCTCCGGCTCCACGATTAAGCGCAATTGGTTTGCGCTATAGAACAAAAAAAGTCCGACAAGTTTACTTGATCGGACTTTGTTGTTTTAAGGAGTCTGGCCATTTTTTTGGACAGCCAATTGCATTTACAAAACGTGAGCTAGTTGGGAACACCCTAAAGTAATCCTCCGGATCTACTAATAAAAATAACCTTCAGGGTGGTTTTTTACTTTTAAATGATTCGTTCTGTTTAGACTGCTATTTTACTCATAGATATAATATCTTTAAGGTTTTGTGAAACTAAAGGTTTCGAAATAAAATCGCGAACCAATTCATAACTCCTACCTTTTTCAATTTCAGAAGCATCAAAATGCGAACTCACAATAAAAACCTGAGGCTTGTTACCAAAGATTAATTTTTGAAATTTATCTAAAAACTGCCATCCGTTCATAACTGGCATATTTAAATCTAGTAGAATAATATCGGGCATTCTCTGCCCACTTTTCAAAAGAGAAGTTAAATTCGTTAAAGCTTCATAACCATCTTCATACACTAGAATATTAGCACTCACAAAATTATTGTGATTCAAAAGAATTTTAGTGCCATAAACACAAATGGGGTCGTCGTCTATAATACAAACTGTGTCAACTTTCATAGCAATTCATTTTTTGATACTACATTATACTTTAAAATAATGTTAATTTATTTAACAAGATAAAACTTACAAAATATTTTCAAAGAAAACTAATTTTTAGCAGAAAAAGCTGATTTTTATATCATCTAAATACGAAGTAAAACGCCTAGATAACAACAGTCACCATCATTTCTAAACAATAAATTAGAAAAAATGAGGATTATTTGAAAGATGTTCCAAAAAATCACGCAATGGACATCAATACGATTAGAAATAACTATTTAGAAAAAGGGTGATTCTTTTTCAATAAAACTAACTAACCGTTAATATTAAACTCGAAGAACTATAAGTAATAGTACTACTCTTCAATTATTGTCAAAATTCATAGAACAATGTATTCAGATACAGAAGACTACAACAGCTATTAAAATTAGCATAAAATACCTTTTTTTTTATCGGTTAAGACACCAAAATAATCACTCCACAGATATCTATGAGATTCTAATAATCGACATTGTTATCAACTTGCTCATATCTATTGAAATCTTTTAACTGATGGAAACACTATTTTAATTATTTTTGGAAACTACCAAGACCAATAATGACCGAAAATATAAAACAAATGTTCAGTAAAATGAACGACGAAACTCGCGATGAAGCTCTACTACTTTTAAAGTCAGAGTTTAATTTAGACAGTGCAAAGTTCATTAAGAAAAACTGGATTATAGGTGGTCGCATTCCTGAAGAAAACCAGGAGCGTATTGTTCAAATCTTCCAGAATTTATTACGGGTTCAGATTTTAAGAATTAAGGAAATTAATGTTCAATTCTAACACCTACTTACCCTAATACTATACAACACCATTATTTTAGAGCATAAAAAAACCGATACACATATAAGGATGCATCGGTAATTCTACTAACTCAAAACGAACTCTAAACTCGATGCAAAGATGCATTCATTTATTAAGTTCAAGTTTACCTAAACATCAAGCTAACTTTAAATTCGTTGTTTTCTAAAAATACCTCCTCGAAATTCTATTATACCTTCACCTTTTACCAATTAAAATTACCTCCCTATTTATAGCAAATTCAATTTACCCACTATTGGGTATGTTCTTGCCTTATATCTACCCATAGTTTTGACCAAGATACACTACGTAAGTAAAATGCATTGTTTGTTGTAAAAAATCTGTTCTTCCCACAAAAGGGCAGATTTAAACTAAGAAATATGCAAAGACAAAAAGAAGAGTTACAAATTTTGGCAAAGTTGGGTGAACGAAAAATAAAATCGCTGAAGACAAGCTATGAACTAACCGAATCTGAACTTTCATTGATTATTAAGCTTCATCATAAATACGCACATCGTAAAAAAGCCCATACTTCTAAAACATTGATTATTTTTTAGTCTAAGTCATTCATGGCAATTATTGATCAAGATCGGGGGAAAATGTTCAGTAATGAAAATGAATGGCTTATTTATTTTGCTTTTTTAATAAAAAAATTTAGCTAAAGCCACATACGATATAAGTTAATATGCTAATAATTGTATCGATTTATGTTATCAACAATACGTGTTAATAACATTTGTGTGCATTTCATCGAATAAAACGAACTTTTCATCGTTAATGAATAAAGTTTAAATATTTTCGAAATGCGCTAATAAAATAGCGAGATAATTTTTACCACTAATTACATGAAATTTAATACTACCAAAGCCTTTTTCGTCCCTGTAGCAGCCGTTCTTTTTCTTATAAGTTTATCTTCTTGCGGTAAAGATTACGACCTTGTATCAGAATATGTTGTACGTGATAACACTGAGAAATCAATTTCAACTAGCTCATTGAACACTACTGATTTAGGTGTAGCTGCTATCAACCTAGAGAAGGCAAAAGAAAGTAACTAGTACTTTTAGCTTCTAAAACATTTAATATCTACCCAACACGCTTTAAATTTTAAAGTGACACTATCTCTTTAATAGTGCTAGTTTTAAAATTTTAAATGAGCGAATATCTTTTAACTTTCCGTCAGTTCTCTTCTAGAGCAATTATTTTTTGAAAATCTTTTCGAAATACATATTCGGCGATGCATTTTATATGCAATCGGCAATTCATCTATCTAACTCAATTACGTTCTCAATAATATCTAGATATACCTGACCGTAAATAAAATGATACTGCATTTTCTGCTAACTTTGCAGTTCTAAATTCATTC
>JANQUX010000236.1:3052-5910 GCA_030730545.1 Maribacter sp.
CCGTAAATAAAATGATACTGCATTTTCTGCTAACTTTGCAGTTCTAAATTCATTCTTCACTTTTTGTATACAATAATTGACATAGAAACTACCGGAAACGGCATTAAGGGTAATCGAATTACCGAAATTTCCATTTTTAAATATGATGGTCACGAGGTTGTAGATGAGTTTACTTCTTTGGTGAATCCGGAATGTCCGATTCCTGCATTTATAACCGGACTCACTGGCATTGACGATGATATGGTTCGTAATGCCCCGTTATTAGAAGAACTCATTCCGCAGATTATAGAAATTACCAAAGACACCATTTTTGTAGCCCATAGTGTCAATTTCGATTATAACGTCATCAAAAATGAGTTTAAATTATTGGGTCATGATTTCTCTAGAAAGAAACTATGTACCGTTCGTCTATCAAGAAAATTATTGCCTGGCTACAACTCCTACAGTTTAGGAAAATTAACGGCTGCATTAGGTATACCATTAACAGATCGTCACCGAGCGAGAGGCGACGCACATGCTACGGTACTTTTATTCCATAAATTACTGAGAGCCGAAAATGCGGATTCCGTTTTTAAACAATTCTTGAATTCAAATTCTCAAGAGGCTACTTTACCACCTGGATTACCAAAAGAAGAATATCTAAAACTACCGACCACAGCTGGTGTATATTACTTTAAAGACAAAAAAGGTAAAATCATTTACGTAGGTAAAGCCAATAACATTAAAAAAAGAGTTCTAGGTCATTTTTACGACAAAAAAACAAAGGAAATTACCCTCTGTGCAGAAACTACTTCGTTAGATTTTGAAGAAACCGGTAATGAGCTTATTGCCTTACTAAAAGAATCTGCCGAAATTAAACACCATTACCCTAAATATAATAGTGCACAAAAAAGGTCTATTCAACAATACGGCATTTTCACCTACGAAGACCGAAACGGCATTATACATCTTGCTTTTAATAAAATAAAGATGACTCCGAATCCGGTTGCTATTTGTTATAGTCCGACCGAGGCCAGACAGTATTTAGAAACCCTGTGCAGCACTTTCGAACTTTGCCCTAAGTATTGCCATCTACAAGAGAATGTGGCTGTATGCTCGCATTACAAAATCAAACAATGTATTGGTATTTGTTCTAATCTAGAAATGGTAGAAAATTACAATCAACGGGTTATTGATGCTTTACAGAGTATCAAAGAAGTTGAAGCTACCCTTGTTATTAAAACCAATGGCAGAACTATGGATGAGAACGGATTTGTGGTTATCAGAGAAAATAACTATGCTGGCTATGGCTTTGCCCCTAACGATGTTGCCATAGCGCAAATTGAAGACCTTGAGATGTTTATTACACCACAAAAAAATACGCTAGAAACCCAGCGTATTGTTGAAAGTTATTTGAGAAAAAATCCTGAATCAGCCATTTCTATTTAAAGACATTGGCAGTTTTATTCATTCATTTTCTTATACATCCTAATTATAAAGAGTAACCACACCATAAATATGATGGATACTACAATTGAATAAATTAGGACGAATTCCACTATTTTTTATATTTTAAGTAGTTCATAAAACCAAGAATGGTCGGTGCCCAAAAAGCTATAAAAATAGCATCGAGTTTTTTACCTGATAAAAAGAGAACCTCCGAGACGACAATTATAGAAATTACAACTAACAGCATCATAATATTCATTATGCCAACTCGCTCTATAAAATTTTTTAACATAGCTCTAATTAGAATCTATTAAATATACTAAACTAATCGTAAACAAAACCGTCATTTTCACAACGTTGTCGGACAAACATAATCTGTCTTCTTTAAATCTTCATTTTTAAGTGCTCCGTATCCACCTTTTACATCGATAAGATTGTGAATGCCACGACTCTTTAAAATAGACGATGCTATAACAGAACGATATCCGCCAGCACAATGCACTAAAAATTCTCCTTTCTCAGGAAACTTTGATAAATGCTTATTCAACTCACTCAGCGGCGTGTGTACTGCACCTACCAAGTGCTCGCTTAAGTATTCGCCATCTTTACGAACATCGAAAATACCAACATTTCCTTTATCAATTAAGGTTTTAGCTTCAATTGATGATATAGACGTTATTTGATCAATCTCTTTACCTGCGGCTTGCCAAGCTTCAATACCTCCTTTTAAATATCCTATAGCACAATCAAAACCAACACGTGATAATCTAGTGATTGCCTCTTCTTCCTTTCCTTCTGGTATCACCAATAATAAAGGCTGTTTGGTATCGGCAATTAAATCGCCCACCCAAGGAGCAAAATCTCCATTTAATCCGATAAAAATAGATCTCGGTATATGACCTTTTACATATTCATTTTGATGTCTTACATCTAATACCAAAGCTTCAGTATCGTTCGCTGCTTTTTCAAATTCATCGGGAGACAATTCAACATTACCACGATCAAGTACATCACCAATATCTTCATACCCTTCCTTATTCATCTTTACATTTAAAGGGAAATATTTAGGTGGTGGCAACAGACCGTCAGTTACTTCTTTAACGAATTCTTCTTTGGTCATATCTGCCCTAAGAGCATAATTCATACTTTTCTGATTCCCCAAGGTATCAACCGTTTCCTTCATCATATTCTTACCACATGCAGAGCCTGCACCATGAGCCGGATATACAATAACATCATCTGCCAACGGCATAATTTTAGTACGCAAACTATCAAACAAAGTACCTGCCAATTGTTCTTGAGTCATATCAGCAGATTTCTGAGCTAAATCTGGTCTACCTACATCACCTAAAAACAAGGTGTCTCCTGAGAATATTGCATGGTCTTTACCATTTTCATCGCGTAATAAGTAAGTGGTACTTTCCATCGTA
>JANQUX010000237.1 GCA_030730545.1 Maribacter sp.
ACCTTATAAGTCGCAATTAAAAATGCATTGTTACATAATCTATTCATTTTATTCTCTATAACCCGACCAATGCTTAGAACAGTATTTTTTATTTTTATTATATTCTCCTGTTTCAAAGGTTAATCTCAATATAGTTTCGAAGTTTAGATAGTAATAAAAATAGAATTATCGAAACGCCCATTACCTCTTTAGTAGACGATATTTTAAAAATTGTTTCGCAACAAGAATATATACCCAATTACTCATCGTCATTATATTTCGACTAAGAATATTCATCAATCAAAAGTATGTGTTTGATGGCGTATTTTATAGTAACTTATAAAACCTTTCTAATCACAATTACGTTACATTATTATGAAATACGCTCACATGCTATATAAAATTCCCTTCTTTATTTTTCTATTTGCCATATTACCTTCATGTAGCCAAACAGAAGACATACGATCTGAACAATTTGAAAATGACACGATAAACCAAAAAGTTATCACCTAAATAGCTCTTGGCGATAGTCACACTGTAGGCGAAAGTGTTGATTTTGAAGATAGTTTTCCTGCCCAGCTCAGTACCAAAATTGAAGAAAACAAAAATCTTCAAGTCAATACAACAATAATTGCACAAACCGGATGGAGAACAGATCAGCTTATTTCAGCTGTTGGTAGTCGCGAATCTGCAGATTATAATTTAGTTACGCTATTAATTGGTGTAAACAACCAGTTTCAGTCTAGACCTTTTTCTCAATATGAGATTGAATTTTCCGAACTTTTAAATAAGGCTATTAGCCTGGCCGGCAATGATGCTAACAAAGTAATCGTGCTTTCAATACCTGATTACTACTACACACCATATGGTCAAAGTAATGGAGATGAACTAATCTCTTTACAACTAGATTAGTATAATAATTTTGCCCAGTCTACAGCCAAAGAAAAGGGAGTTACCTTCCTCGATATTACCGATATCACCAGAAAGGGATTAGACGAAACGGAATTGGTGGCTCCTGATGGATTGCATCCTTCTGGGCTCGCTTATGAAAAATTTGTCGAAAGACTCTATCCTTTAGTGTGTACAAGATTGAAAGATTAATACATATCGATTATATTTGCCAGCTAAATAAACGACGGCATGCAATTATCGGAGCAAGAGCTTATCAGAAGAGAAAAATTGGACAAATTAAGAGCACTAGGTATTAATCCTTATCCTGCTGCTTTATATCCTGTAGATGCTACATCTGCAAGTATAAAATCTGATTATGTAGAGGGTAAACAGGTTATTGTTGCCGGTAGATTGATGTCTCGTCGTATTCAAGGTAAAGCATCTTTTGCCGAACTACAAGATAGTACCGGTCGTATTCAGGTATATTTCAACAGAGATGAAATATGTACTGGCGAAGACAAAACCCTGTACAACGATGTTTACAAGAAATTGCTTGACATTGGTGACATCATTGGTATTGAAGGCGACCTTTTTACTACTCAGGTAGGTGAAAAAACAATTATGGTAAAGAAATTTACCATGCTAAGTAAATCGCTTCGACCGTTACCATTACCAAAAAAGGATGCAGAAGGTAACATTTATGATGAATTCAATGATCCTGAGCTACGTTACCGTCAACGTTATGTTGATTTGGTAGTGAACCCAAAGGTAAAAGAAACCTTTATTAAAAGAACAAAAATAACAACTAGTATTCGTGAGTTTTATAATGCAGCTGGGTATTTAGAGGTGGAGACTCCGATTTTACAACCTATACCTGGTGGTGCAACTGCGCGTCCGTTTTTAACCCATCACAATGCATTAAATATTCCTTTATACTTAAGAATCGCAAACGAACTTTATCTTAAAAGATTAATAGTTGGTGGCTTTGATGGTGTCTATGAATTCTCGAAGGATTTTAGAAACGAAGGAATGGACCGTACCCATAACCCTGAATTTACTGTAATGGAATTGTATGTTGCATACAAAGATTACAACTGGATGATGGATACCACCGAGAAATTATTGGAGAAAATTGCGATGGATTCTAACGGAGCCACTAAAATAACCGTTGGTAAACATGAAATTGAATTTAAAGCTCCGTATGCCCGAGTACCAATTCTTGAAGCTATAAAAATACATACGGGTTACGATGTTGCCGGTATGCCCGAAGATAAACTTCGTGAAACTGCCAAGAAACTAGGTCTTGAAGTTGACGAAACTATGGGTATCGGTAAATTGATCGATGAGATATTCGGTGAAAAATGTGAGCATTTTTACGTGCAACCAACATTTATTACCGACTACCCAAAAGAAATGAGTCCGCTAACGAAAGAACATAGAGATAACCCTGCATTGACAGAGCGTTTCGAGCTTATGGTAAACGGCAAAGAGTTGGCTAACGCTTACTCTGAGCTTAATGACCCTATTGATCAAAGAGAGCGTTTTGAAGAGCAATTGAAGCTTTCTGAAAAAGGAGATGATGAGGCAATGTTCATTGACCAAGATTTTCTTAGAGCTCTTGAATACGGTATGCCCCCAACTTCTGGTATTGGTATCGGTATTGACCGTTTGGTGATGTTAATGACCAACAATGCTTCTATTCAAGAGGTATTGTTCTTCCCACAAATGAGACCAGAGAAAAAACCATTACAACTGTCTGAAACTGAAAAAGTGATTTTCGATATTCTTAAGGCAGAGAAGAAAATGGAGCTTGACGCCCTTAAAACAAAATCTGACCTAAGCAACAAAGCTTGGGACAAAGGCATCAAAGGGATTACGAAGCAGCAATTGGCTAAAATCTACAAAGAGGACGATGTTCTTTTAGTAGAAATTATAAAATAGTCATTTCAAGGGACGTTAAAAAACAGTAGCTTAGAAGCTGGCAAAACCAACCAGCATGAATTTAATTAGCAAAATAGGCCTGTTCGCAGGTCCTATAATATTTTTCGTCATCCTTTTTTTACCCAATGTACTTATCTCTGAAAATGCAGATGCTGTAATTGCTGTTGCCCTGTGGATGGTTATTTGGTGGGTTACCGAGGCGGTTTCCATTTCCGTTACGGCATTACTACCCTTACTTCTATTTCCTATTTTAAAAATAATGCCCATTGGCGATGTTGGCGCAAACTATGGTAGCCCCATAGTTTTTCTATTCTTTGGTGGTTTCGTAATGGCATTGGCGTTAGAAAAAGTTAATCTACATAAACGTATTGCCCTAAACATTATTAGACTTACGGGAACAACAGCTAATAAAGTGGTGCTGGGTTTTATGATTGCCACCGCCGTATTAAGCATGTGGATCAGTAACACCGCGAGTACCGTAGTAATGCTACCCATTGCCATGTCGGTAATTAATTTATTGATTGAAGATGAAGACGGATTCACAAAGCGAGATAGAAACTTTGCTTTAAGTGTGATGCTAGGTATTGCTTTTGCCGCCAACGCCGGTGGTATTGCAACTGTTATTGGTACGCCACCAAATTCTGTTTTAATTGGCTTATTAGAAAACGAATATAATATTGAAATATCATTTTTAAAATGGATGGTCATAGGGCTTCCATTTTCCATAATCATGATTAGTATTTGTTATTTTGTATTGGTGAAAGTATTTTTCCCTACTCACGGCTTAAAATTCAAAGCCTCTAGAACTATCATTCACGAAGAGCTTCACAAATTAGGACGTACTTCAGGAAAAGAAAAAATGGTTCTGGTCATATTCGGAGTTACCATTTTCTTATGGGTATTTAGAACTCTGATCAATTCGATATTTCCAAGTCTAGGGTTATCAGATACACTAATCAGTATGTTTGCCGCCATAACGCTATTCGCAGTCCCGTATAATCTCAAAAAAGGTGATTTTATATTGCAATGGCAAGATACCCAAAAGCTCGCATGGGGAATTTTAATTCTATTCGGTGGCGGACTCTCGTTAGCCAACGGTATGTCGGTTTCTGGTATTGTAGATTTGGTAGCTGAAGTTATCGGTCAAAGTGATTTGAGTATTCTACTCACCGCATCTTTATTGATTATACTAATGTTATTTATGACAGAGCTAATGAGTAATGTAGCGCTTGTTGCCGTACTTGCCCCAGTAGTTGCTGGTATTGCAATTGGTCTTGGTATACCTATCACTTATTTATTGATACCTATTACCATTGCAAGTAGCTGTGCTTTTATGTTACCCATGGCGACACCACCAAATGCCATCGTATTTGCCAGTGGCTATATTAAGGTTCATGAAATGGCACGCGCAGGTGTAATATTAAACTTAATTGCAGTACTATTATTAATAGGTCTATTTCAATTTGTTCTTCCGCTCATATTTTAAAATCCCCCTAAAAAAAAAATAAAGCCCTTGCAGATGCAAAGGCTTTATAATCGACTAATTCAGAAATGAAAAAATGTTTATTCCTTACTTAATAGACGTCTTACTCTGGTCATTGTTACAATTAGCCTTAAGAAATTATTAACTATTTGTTCCAGATATTATTTCAATCTTTGAAAGATTACCAAACTAACTCACAAATGAAAAGAAAATTACTCGTAAAATTATTGCTGTTTGTATGTGTTTTCGGCTACCAAAATGCCGAAGCTCAAATTTTCAAAAAGAAGAAAAAAGATACTGAACAAGAAGCCAGCAAAACATCAAAAGACAAAATTCAACCTTACAACAAGGTGATTACAAAAGATGCTGTTAGCGATACGGGCCTTTTTACAACCCACGTAATTGACGAGAATCACTATTTTGAAATTCCCGATTCGTTATTCAACAAAGAAATGTTGATGGTAAGCCGTATTTCTAAAACTGCCTCAGGCATCGGTTTTGGTGGCGGAAAAATCAATACCCAGGTTCTACGATGGGAAAAGAAAGATAAAAAAGTACTACTTCGTGTAGTTTCTCATGATGTGGTTGCTGCAGATTCCCTTCCTGTTCATGAAGCTGTTGTAAACTCAAATTTTGAACCTGTACTATTTTCCTTTGATATTAAGGCGGTACAAAAAGATTCTTTAAACCCGACTACAGTTATTGAAGTCAATGATATTTTTATCAAAGACACAAAAGCTTTTGGCATGCCAGAGCAGTATCGCAAGCGCTATAAGGTGTCTCGATTAGATGAAGGCAGAGGGTATATTGAATCAATCAAGAGTTACCCATTAAACGTAGAAATACGTCACATTAAAACATATTTGGCAAGTGCTGCACCTAGTAACGAAAGTCTAGGTTCTATATCTGTAGAAATCAATAACTCTATGGTATTGTTACCTGAAGAACAAATGAAACGCCGTTATTTTGACGAACGTGTCGGCTGGTTTGCTCGTGGTCAAGTAGATTATGGTTTAGAAGCGCAAGAAAGTAAGACCATTAAATTTCTAGACAGATGGCGTTTAGAAGTGAAAGATGAAGATGCCGAAAAATTCAAGAATGGCGAACTAGTAGAGCCTAAAAAACAGATTATCTATTATGTAGATAGGGCTACACCTAAAAAATGGGTTCCTTTTATTAAACAAGGTATAGAAGATTGGCAAATTGCTTTTGAAGCTGCTGGTTTTAAAAATGCTATTATCGCCAAAGAAGCTCCGACCAAAGAAGAAGATCCAGAATGGTCTCCTGAAGATGTACGTTATTCTGTAGTGCGCTATTTAGCTTCACCAATACCAAATGCAAACGGACCACATGTTAGTGATCCTCGTAGTGGCGAAATTTTAGAGTCAGATATCAATTGGTATCATAATGTAATGACTCTTCTAAGAAATTGGTACTTTGTACAAACTGCAGCTATTAATCCGGCTGCTAGGGGCGTTTCTTTTGATGATGATGTAATGGGGCGCTTAATCCGTTTTGTGTCGTCTCATGAAGTTGGGCACACTTTAGGATTGCCTCACAACAAGGGCAGTAGTGTTGCATACCCAGTATATTCGCGTCGTTCTAAATCATTTAC
>JANQUX010000238.1 GCA_030730545.1 Maribacter sp.
AACTGCCAACATACCAAACAGGCACGCAGTACCTAAAATTGTTTTTTTCATAACTTTTCTTATAACATTCTTTATAAATGTAACAATTTGATACCTTAGTAAATCGTTACCAATCAAAAATACTGAAATCGTATGATGCGAAAAATTCTTGTTATAGGTGCAGGTAAATCTACCTCCTATTTATTAGATTATCTTTTAGGAAAATCAGATACCGAAAAATTAGAAATCACCATTGGTGATATCAACCCTGCTGCAATACCGTCGTCGATTGCAAACCATAAAAACTGCAATGTTATCTCGTTAGATATCTTTGAAGAGACTGCTCGGCAAAAAGCTATTGAAAATTCAGACATCGTCATTTCAATGCTTCCTGCCCATATGCATATAAAGGTCGCCCAAGATTGTGTTCGCCTTAAAAAACACTTGGTAACCGCATCATATGTTAGTCCAGAATTAATGGCTCTTGATAAAGAGGTAAAGGAGGCGGGACTCGTATTTATGAACGAAATTGGCTTAGATCCCGGTGTCGATCACATGAGCGCCATGCAGGTAATTGATCGTATTCGCGAAAAAGGAGGTAAAATAATTTTGTTCGAATCTTTCTGTGGCGGATTAGTTGCCCCTGAGTACGACAACAATCTTTGGAATTATAAATTTACTTGGAACCCAAGAAACGTAGTGCTTGCCGGTCAAGGTGGTACTGCTAAATTCATACAAGAAGGCACCTATAAGTACATACCGTATCATCGTTTGTTTAGACGTACCGAATTCTTTGAAATAGAAGGATATGGTCGTTTTGAAGGATATGCCAATCGTGATTCTCTCAACTATAGAGAAGCCTATAAATTACAAGATGCCTTAACTATTTACAGAGGTACCATGCGTCGCGTTGGTTTTTCGAAGGCATGGAATATGTTCATTCAATTAGGAGCTACCGACGATACATATGCAATTGAAAACTCTGATAAAATGACTTACAGAGAATTTATCAATCTATTTTTACCTTATTCACCTACAGATTCTGTTGAATTAAAACTTAGACATTATCTGAAATTAGATCAAGATGATATCCGCTGGGATAAATTACAGGAACTGAACATTTTTGATAACACCAAACTAATAGGTATACCAAATGCCACACCGGCACAGGCGCTTCAAAAAATTCTAGAAGACAGCTGGACGCTTAAAGCGGAAGAGAAAGATATGATCGTTATGTATCATAAATTCGGTTATGAGTTAAATGGCGAAAAGAAACAAATTGATTCTAAACTTGTCGTTACAGGCGAAAACCAAACGTTTACTGCCATGGCTAAAACCGTAGGGTTACCAGTAGCAATGGCGACTTTGAAAATATTGAATGGCAAAATTACTACACCAGGGGTACAAATACCTATTACCAAAGAAGTATACGAGCCTATATTAAAGGAATTAGAGAGTTACGGAGTCAATTTTAAAGAATATGAAATACCATATTTAGGCTACAATCCAAATTCTGTAATTAGCTAGCGCTTTTTAACTATCATATTGAAACCAAATAAGTACATTTATGTTCTAATCCCTCATTGAGGGTTTAATTCTCTAAGGCTTGCCTAGAAATAATATAAATTAAGAAACAGACCTCGCACCCTTGGGTCGAGGTTATTGATTTGACAGAACATGAAAACACCTACTTCTTTGGCTAAAATTGATGGTATAGATAAAAAAATCTTGCGTTTTTTAATGGAAGATGCTCGAAAACCGGTACTTGAAATTGCGAGAAGTATCGGCATATCTGGAGCAGCTATACATCAACGATTAAGAAAACTAGAAGCATCGGGACTTTTATCTGGCTCTAAATTTATTGTAAATCCTAAATCATTAGGATATACTACCATGGCTTATATTGGTATTTACCTAGACAAAGCAATGAGCAACCCGATGGCGGTAAAACAACTAGAGAAAATACCGGAAGTACTAGAATGCCATTACACTACCGGAAATTGGTCTATCTTAATTAAAGTATTGTGTAGAGATAATGAGCATTTAATGCAGGTATTGAATAAAGAAATACAAGCCATTGAAGGGGTTTCAAGAACTGAAACCTTTATATCATTGGCACAACAGATAGATAGACAAATATCTATTTAAGTAGAAAGCAAGAGCAATTCTTCTGAATCTTCACTAAGTTTAATAGTATCTATTTTGTTAAACCCCAATTTACTTAATAGAGCAAGTGACTTTTCATTCGTTTTCATACATATAGCTAGCACGCGATTTAGCTTTAATTCTAATTTTCCAAATTGCATGGTAGCACTTGCTGCTTCGAATGCATAACCATAACCTTCGTATTTCGGTAATAAAGCGAAACCCAAATCTATAGTGTCTAAATAACCTCTTTTTAAAAAACCACATACCCCTATCGGAGTGCCATCTTTTAGAGTAACCAACATAAGTCCAAATCCGTTTTTAGCATACCCATCAATTAATGTATTTTGAATGTACTCTTTTGCATTGTTCAGATTTGAAATTTTTTTATCTCCGATGTATTTTAACCAGCTATCACTATTCAGTAAAACAAAAATAAAATGTGCATCTTTCAAGTTTGCAGATTTTAGATACAATCTTTCGGTTTCCAGCTGTTTCATATGTTCTTAGTTAAGACAAAAAAAACCTGCCTTAAAAGGCAGGTTTTTATTTATTATTGAATACACTTAAAATTAATCTCTACCACCAAAAACTTGAAGTCCCCAGTATACTAAAGTTGCCAATGATCCAATTGCCGCTACCAAATACGTACGAGCAGCCCATTTTAAGGCATCTTCAGATCCTTTATATTCTTCTGGTGTAACTATATTTTTATTTTTTAACCATGCCAACGCTCTATTACTTGCATCATATTCTACAGGTAAAGTCACAAAACTAAATAATGTAGCAAAACCCATCATCACCAGACCAGCTACGGCAACCCAATACCCAAATCCTACTCCAGCAGCGGCACCTAAAGCCAAACCACCGAAAACAACCCACATAGACATGCTTGATGTAACACTTACTATTGGTACCAACTTAGAGCGCATTCCTAACCACTCATACGCCTGTGCATGTTGTACCGCGTGACCACATTCGTGAGCCGCAACGGCAGCTGCAGATGCATTTCTTTGATTATATACACCCTCACTTAAGTTTACTGTTTTATTAGCAGGATTGTAATGATCGGTAAGCATACCAGATGTAGAAACAACTTTTACATCTCTAATACCATGATCCGCCAACATTTTTTCGGCAATCTCAGCACCGCTCATTCCATTTCGTAAATGAACCTTAGAATAAAACTTAAACTTACTCTTTAACTTACTACTCACTAACCAGCTGACCAAAGCAATTGCTCCTATCAATATATAATATCCCATCATAACATTTCAAATTTTAAATCGATTAAATATACTAAAGATTCCTATTTTTTTAAGAATCTAATTATTTAAAAGCAAAAACCCCGCCAAATTCCTTTCGAAACTGGCGAGGTCTATTTTACTGACAAAATGTATGGATTAGGCAACTATTTCTTCCCAACCAAAGGCTTCAATAATTTCTTGAAGCACTATATTGCCTTCTACTATATTTAATCCTTTCTTTAAAGAGGCATCTTTTTCACAAGCTTCTTTCCAACCTAAATTTGCTAATTTCAAAGCATATGGCAAGGTTACATTGGTCAACGCCATTGTCGATGTATAAGGTACTGCACCCGGCATATTTGCAACGGAATAATGAACAACATCATCAATTATATAAATAGGATTTTCGTGCGTGGTAGGTCTGGTTGTTTCTACACATCCGCCTTGATCCACGGCAACATCAACAATTACAGTACCTGGTCTCATTTCTTTCAACATGTCTCTCGTAATCAAATTTGGAGCCTTGGCTCCTTTCAATAAAACACCACCAATAATAAGATCATGTGTCTTAATAAGTCTTCGAATATTAAATTCATTGGAAAACTCTGTAACCACATGCGGCGGCATTACATCATTTACATATCTTAAGCGTTTCATATTAATATCAAGTATAGTAACGTGAGCTCCTAAACCTGCTGCCATTTTAGCAGCTTGTATACCCACTACACCCGCACCTAATACCAAAACCTTACCGGGAGCAACACCAGGAACACCACCCAAGAGTACTCCACGACCTTTAACAGGTTTCTCTAAATATTTCGCTCCTTGTTGTATTGCCATTCTACCGGCAACCTCAGACATTGGCGTTAATAGTGGTAATGTACCTTCTTCATCTTCTACCGTTTCATAAGCGATACAGATTGATTTCTGCCTGATCATTGCCTTCGTTAAGGCTTCGCTTGATGCAAAATGAAAGTACGTGAACAATATTTGACCTTCTTGAATTAGAATATATTCTTCTTCAATAGGCTCTTTTACCTTTACTATCATTTCGCTCATTGCGTATACCTGACCAATAGTATCTAGTATGACAGCACCTGCCTGTTGATAATCTTGATTGAAAAAACCACTGCCTTCACCAGCATCTGACTGAACATATACTTTGTGGTTGTTCTTTACCAATTCGAAAACTCCGGCTGGCGTCATACCTACCCTGCTTTCATTGTTTTTAATTTCTTTTGGAATACCAACAATCATGATTTATCATTTTATGTTACACTGCAAAATTGAAGCTAATTATGCAGAAAACAAACAATAATTCGATAAAACGTAGGGGTTGATTGGTAAAAATATATAATTATGAGTTTACACCCCTATAAAATTAGGGGGTATACTGTTTATTTATACTTTAATTTCATTAAGACCATTAAAATTAGAAGGGCAGATGTAATTCCATTTGCTAAAATTACAGGCAGACTATTTATATTCACTCCATAAACCAACCAAAGCAAAACCCCTATTAATAAAACAGTATACATAGTAAGGGAAATATCTTCAACAGATTTATTTTTCCACGTTTTATATACTTGTGGCACAAATGCCGCTGTGGTTAAAGTAGCTGCGATCAAACCTAAGATTTCAACACTATCCATATTTTCATATTTTACAACTGCATAAACAAAACTAACAAACAAGAAGAGGCGATAAATATCGCCTCTTCATTTGAATATATTCTCTTAACTACCCAACAATATTGACAATTTTACCTGGCACTACAATCACCTTTTTAGGCTCGCGACCTTGTAATTGTTGTTGGGTTTTTTCATTGGCCATTACCGCAGCTTCTATCTCTTCTTTAGATAAGTCTAACGAAAGCTCTAAGGTAAATTTCATTTTACCATTAAAAGAAATAGGATACTCTTTACTGCTCTCTACCAAATACTTTCCTTCGAATTTTGGGAAAGGCGCTGTCGCAATAGATTCTGAATGACCCAATTTACTCCAAAGTTCTTCTGCGATATGCGGAGCATAAGGAGATACCAAAATTGCCAAAGGCTCTAATATTTGTCTGCTAACACATTTCTGAGATGAAAGTTCATTTACACAGATCATAAATGTAGATACCGAGGTATTGAAACTGAAGTTCTCTATATCTTCTTCTGCCTTTTTAATAGTCTTGTGTAATGTTTTCCAAGATTCTTTCGAAGGTTCTTCTTCGCTTCGGCTACGCTCAGCGACCGCATTTTCATCAACAAATGGAGCGTACAAACGCCATAATTTCTTTAAGAAAGAATGTGTACCTGTAATACCCGCAGTATTCCAAGGTTTAGATTGCTCTAAAGGACCTAAGAACATTTCATACAAACGCAAACTATCTGCACCGTACTCCTCACAAATAGCATCAGGATTCACGACGTTGTATTTAGATTTGGACATTTTTTCGACTTCGCGACCTACTACATACCCTGTCTCATCCTTTAAAAATATAGCCTCATTATATTCGGCCCTCCATTTCTTAAATAACTCT
>JANQUX010000239.1 GCA_030730545.1 Maribacter sp.
TGTACTTACGGGCGAAGCTACAGATGCTGACGCAGCAAATGTACTGAGTTATACTTGGGAACAGATTGATAACGGCATTGTCACACAGGCTACATTTGGACCTGATAACCCCGCTGGGGCAAACTTTAGGTCACTGCCTCCTAAATTGAACCCAGAGCGCTATTTTCCAAGTTTGAATAGAATTTTAATAGGAGAACTCACCCAAACAGTACCTACTTCTGGTTCTGCTTGGGAAACACTTTCTAATGTTGGTCGTGAGATGAACTTTTCATTGACCGTGCGAGACAATGCGTTAAATGGTGGGCAGTCTGATTCAGATGAGATGACTGTTTCGGTCATTAATAATGCAGGCCCTTTTTTGATAAGTTCTCAAACCATAGAAGAATCTTTCGAAGCTGGTTCTGTGCAAACCATTACATGGGATGTTGCAAATACCAATATAGCACCTATAAATACTACTACAGTTTCCATATTTTTATCGACAGATGGGGGAGTTACATTTCCCATTCCATTGGTAGAAAATACGTTGAATGATGGCAGCCAGAATATTATTATTCCGAATATTGCTACCAGTACCGGTCGAATAATAATACAAGCAGATAACAATATTTACTTTGCCGTTAATGATGTTGATTTTTCTATTACACCTTCAGAAATTGTATTGAATTTTGATGAGGTAGTGTTCGATGTTTGCAAGCCCGATGACCTAAGTATTCCTTTTACTTATGAAACTGATCTTGGTTTTGATGAAGAAAGTACTTTTAGTATTGTAAATCTGCCAACGGGTTTGACAGCAACATTTACCCCTATTTCGGCAGATGCTACAGATACTCTGGTAACTATTGATTTTGTAGGCATTGCAACACTAGATGTTGGTGTGTATCCGATAACAGTGCGGGCCACTGCGTTAACCGTAACCAAAGAAATTACACTACAATTAAGAGTTTACGATGATAGTTTTGAAGATGTTATTTTAGTGTCGCCGGTTGATGGTTTTGAAAACGCATCAACAGATGTGCTGCTCGAATGGGGAACTGCAGTTGGCAATACACAGTATGAAATTGAGATTTCAGATGATAGCGCCTTTGCAAATATAGTAGAATCGACTACTGTAAACGGTAGTTCATATTCACCGACACTTTTAGAGAATAACAGATTGTATTTTTGGCGTGTAAAGCCAAAAAATGACTGCGGTGAAGGCAATTTTGGAACTCCATTCAGTTTTTCTACAGTACAGTTTAATTGTGCGACTAAGACTGCATCAGGTGTTCCAATAGCAATATCTAGCAGCGGTACACCGGTAATTACTTCTAAAATTGTTTTTTTCGAAGACTTGCCAGTAGCAGATGTAAATGTGCAATTGAATATTGAACACACCTTTTTGGCAGACCTTGTGGTAACGCTAACATCACCTACTGGTACTACAGTTACTTTGGTGTCGAATTCTTGTGGCGACTCAAGAAACATAAATGCAACTTTTGATGATGATAGTCCGGCTTTTTCCTGTTCTGTAGAACCTGGCATCAGCGGTTCGGTCAGACCTTTAGGTAGTTTAAGCTCATTTAACGGGGAGTCTATTCTTGGTGAATGGACTTTAGAGGTTAAAGATAATGCACCATCTGATGGTGGTAGTTTAAAATCTTTTGCCCTTGAGCTTTGTGTTGAAGGTGATTTTAGACCTGACGCCGATAATGACGGAGTGTTCGATGATGGTGATGACCTTTGTTTAGGTACGCCTGCGGGTCAAGAAGTCGATGCTTCTGGTTGTGCCGTATATCGTTTTCCGCCAGAGAATTTTATTGTTAGTTTAAAGAGTGAAACTTGTCGAGATAATAATGACGGGTCATTATCTATAGTTCCTAAATTGGCATTAGATTATCAAGTAGCTGTTTCTGGTAACGGCGTCAACCTAAGTCAGAATTTCTCTAACGCATTTAACTTGGCGAATTTAGGTTCAGGTACGTATACTTTATGTATTACAGGTACAGATGGTATTATTACTTATCAAGAGTATTGTGTTGAGGTGCAGATTACAGAACCTTTACCATTAAGCGTTACTTCTAAAATAGCTTTAGACGGTTCTCAGGTTACGCTTGAAATGAACGGGTCTTCATTTTATACCATAGAATTGAACGGCGTAGCGGTGCAGACAGATAAGTCAACCATATCTATAGATTTAGAGAAAGGATTAAATACTTTAAAGGTGTATACCGATATACCTTGCCAAGGCGTTTATGAAGAACAGGTCGGTTTTTACGTTCAACCAGTGGTATATCCAAATCCGGTGCAAGATGTGGTGAGGGTATATTTAGGTGCAGAACGAGAAGAGGTTGTTGTAAGCGTTTTTAGTGCCGATGGCAGAAATATTTTAAGAATAACGACCTTGCCAGTAGATGGGACCATCTCATTAGATTTAAGCGCTCTTGCTACAGGTATTTATTATTTAAAGTATGAGGGTCGAACAATAAAAGGAACTTCTAAAGTTATTAAAGAATGATGCGCTTTTTAGTACTTATGGCATGTTTGTTTATGGCGGTTACTAGCTGTAAGAAGAAAAGTGCCGCAAATCCACCAGAAGCTGTGCAATTGGCTTTTCCAGAAGAAAACTCTGAATGCACGACTGGGGTAAGTTTAGGTGAGGAGATTAGCCAAGTCGAATTTAGATGGGGTTTGGCAGATAATACCGAAACTTATGAGTTACGTGTTACGAATATTAGCACTGGTACTGTTCAAACTATTGTTTCGGCATCAAACTCCGCAAAATTACCAATAGCAAAGGGAACGCAGTTTTCCTGGTTTGTGCGTTCTAGAAATAGTGAGGTAGAGCAAACAGTGTCAAGCGAAGAGTGGTATTTTTATAATTCGGGATCTAGAACAACTTTTGCTCCTTTTCCTGCAACGATTGAAAGTCCTGCATCATCAGACAACGTTTTTAAAGATATTAATAACGAGGTTGAGCTATCGTGGTCAGCATCTGATCTAGATGATGATATCGATAGGTATGAGGTTTATTTTTCTGTCGAAACACCGCCTGTCGATTTAATTAGAGAACTATCATCTACAGTAACGAATGTAAAGGTTTCGGTAACTTCAGATACGGTTTATTACTGGAGGGTCGTTGTTATCGATGAAGAAGGTAACAAGTCAGATACCGGTGTTTATAATTTCAAGGTACTTTAAGAATTGTTGAATTGATTCATGGTTCTGGCAATACCAGCTAGTACAAACGAGTTAATTATTTCTGTAGATTTTTTTAATCGTTCTGGCATTAACTTCTTTTCTTCATCGTTCCACTGTCCCAATACATATTCTACCTGTCTGCCTTGCCCAAAGTCTGCACCAACTCCAAAACGATATCTGTTATATAAAATGGTTTGTAGAAACAGCTCTACATCTTTTAAGCCGTTGTGCCCACCATTGCTTCCTTTTGTTTTAATACGAATAGTGCCAAAAGGTAAATTAATATCGTCGGTTATGACGAGAATATTGCTTTGTGGTATATTCTCTTTATCCATCCAATACTTTAAAGCCTTTCCACTTCGATTCATATATGTAGAAGGTTTTAAGCAAATTACCGTTCTTCCTTTTATTTTGTAAGAGCCTATATCGCCAAGTTTAACGGTTTCGAATGTAAAGTCGTTTACTTGAGCTACCTCATCTAATACTTTGAAGCCAATATTATGGCGTGTTTCTGCATATTCATCACCTATGTTACCTAGGCCTACGATTAAAAATTTCTTCATGGGGTCTTTCTCTTCAGTAGTTATGTTCTGTTTAGTAAAAAGTGATTTAAAAAAACCGAACATTTGTCATTGGATTTATGGTGTAAAAATACAAAAGCATCCTGATACAAGTACCAGGATGCTCTATTGTAAAATTTGAATTGTAAAGACTATTCTTCAGTAGCTACTTCAGAACCACCTTCAGCTCCTTCTTCTCCTTCTTCATCTTCATCTTCATCATCAACAACAACAACAGCTGTACGAGCAGTTTTAACCTGAACAACAACCTGACTTTCTGGATGTAAGATCGTGAAATCATCATTAAGTAATGACCCTACAGAAATAAGTTGACCGATTTTCAATTTTGAAATATCGATATTAAAGAAATCTGGTAATTTAGAAGGTAATGCTTTGATAGAAAGTTTACGTTTTCTAAATAGTAAGCGACCACCATTACGAACACCTGGAGAATTTCCTTCTAATCTAACAGGAATATCCATAGTTACCATTTTATCATCGAACAATTGATAGAAATCAATGTGAATGATTTTGTCGGTTACCGGGTGAAACTGAATATCTTGCATAACTGCTTTAAGAGAAGCTCCACCATCTAATTCAATTGCAACTGTGTGTGCATTTGCAGTGTAAACCAAGTCTCTGAACGCAAGTTCATCTGCTGAAAAGTGTAATGGTTTATCCCCTCCGTATACTACGCAAGGAACCTTTCCAGCATTACGTAGGGCCTTCGTTGCCTTTTTGCCCACGCTTTCTCTTTCTGATCCTTTAATTGTAATTGACTTCATTATATGTATTAAAAATTAATATTCTTGTTTTGGCTTCTATCTTACATTAAGAACTTAGAAGAAATAGAGTTATTGTTGTGTACCTTATCCATTACATCAGCGAATAGATTGGCACAACTTAATACTCTTACTTTATCACTCTTGATTTCTATTGGAATAGAATCGGTAATAATCAATTCTGTTAATTTCGACTTCTCGATTTTCTCGTATGCATCACCCGATAAAAGACCATGTGTAGTAATTGCCCTAACACTTAGTGCACCACGCTCCATCATTAAATCGGCAGCTTTTGTTAATGTACCGGCTGTATCTACCATATCATCAACAAGAACAACATTTTTGCCTTGTACATCACCAATAAGCTCCATATGAGATATGATGTTCGCTTTCGCTCTTTGCTTATAACACACAACAACGTCGCAGTCTAATGCTTTTGAATACGCATAAGCTCTTTTTGAACCACCCATATCTGGCGATGCAATGGTAAGGTCTTTTAGGCCTAAGTTTTTTAAGTATGGTAAAAATAAAGTAGATGCAAAAAGATGATCAACAGGTTTTTCAAAAAATCCTTGAATTTGATCGGCATGCAAATCCATTGTTATTATTCTAGTTGCACCTGCTGTTTCAAGCATTTTGGCAACTAGCTTAGCTGCTATTGGCACTCTAGGTTTATCTTTTCTATCTTGTCTTGCCCAACCAAAATAAGGCATTACAGCTGTTATATGGCGTGCCGATGCTCTTTTTGCAGCATCAATCATCAATAACATTTCCATCAAGTTCTCAGGGCCAGGGTGCGTAGAACCGATAATAAATATTCGTGTTCCACGAATAGATTCTTCGAACGATGGCTGAAACTCCCCATCACTATAACGGGAAAAAGATATCTTGCCCAGTTCCATACCATATGCTTTAGCGATTTTCTCGCCTAAGATTTTACTTTGGGTGCAAGCAAATATTTTCGGTTGTGGAACTTGGTATGGCATGTCTTTCTTATTGTTTTCCAAACAGTTGCTTCTATAAAATATTGAAACCCTTGTTTTTAAGGAGGTGCAAATTTAAAAATTAAATTTGGTTGCTAAGGTATAAATCTTGATATTTTTGATGATAGAAAGAAAATAATTATTTAGTTTTGCAGTCTTGTTTTCACAGGATGTCGTTTTTAAATGACAAATTTGCTCGAGTGGCGGAACTGGTAGACGCGCTGGATTCAAAATCCAGTTCTTCGGAGTGCGGGTTCGATTCCCGCCTCGAGTACAAATAAAAACCTAATAATCTTATAAATAGATTGTTAGGTTTTTTGTTTCCGTGTATTTTGTCTATTTTCAAACATCTTCTTATTTAAACGAATTACGTACTTCCATCTTTA
>JANQUX010000240.1:0-4612 GCA_030730545.1 Maribacter sp.
GTTGTAAGATCACCAGTTTCAACCGCTGCTTCTGCTGCTAATAACAATACATCAGCGTATCTCATTATGTTATAATTAATACCACTGCGCTGCTGTCCCCAGCCTCCTTGACCTTTATTGATATCAGTTTCATCTGCTTGGTAAACGTTCTTCTTGGAAAGATATGGGCTACTTCCTATATCTGCTGTAGTAGATCTTATCCAAGCGGCACCAACATTAATTCCGTAACCATTATATTGAATTCCTCTTCTTCCCATGGTATAATCAATTCTGGGATCTAAGTTTCCTTCAAATGGTGTAAAATCTGTTTGAACAAGGTTTCCGTCTTCATCTTCAATAGTATTGCCATCTGCATCTACTACGTAAGAAGCTAAACCATAGTCATTGGTGATATCTTCATTGTTATAAGTACCTAAAAGAGGTAGACCATCAGGACCTGTTTCATAAGCGTTACCTAAATCTACAGAGGGTTGATAAAATCCACAACACGTTCCTGTTGGTCCCGCTCCTGGAAAGTTCAGGGTACCACCGTCATTACCATTAAAGGATAAAGCATCATCTGCGGCGAACTGAACTGCAAATACAGATTCTGACGAATTCTCACCTGCTGCCGTAAAGTTGGCAAGGAATTCAGGATTTAAAGAATACGGTCCATTATCTATAACATCTTGTAAGAAGGAAAGTGCATTTTCAAAATCAGATTGAAATAAATGTGCTTTACCTAAGAATGCCTTTGCTGCCCAAGAAGTAGGTCTGCCTGCATCATCTTGTGAATCTGGTAGGTTTGCTACCGCAAATTCTAGATCAGCTTCTACTTCTGCCCAGATATCTCCGGGGTTTGGTTGATTGAACTCTAAAGCGGCAGCATTCTCTTCTGAGATGTATGCTGGACTTCCGTAAATCTTCTGAAGTTCAAAATTGAAGTATCCTCTTAGGAACCTAGCTTCTGCCAACTGAGCTGAAAAGTCACCATCCGTTAATTTAGTAATTAAATTAATGGTTGAATTAACTCTGTTTACACCTGCATATAGTGCAGACCATCTACCTAAAACGTAATCGTTGGAAGTTGTGATGTTGAATCTTTCCAAATCTGTCAACGTTCCTTGATCACCATCCGTACTCCCTTTATGGGCATCATCAGATATGACATCGAACCACCAGTTATCTGGACTCACACCAAATCCGGTACCGGCAGTATTTTGTCTTACCCCGTCTATTGAGGAATAAGCGCTGGTTAACAATAAATTTACACCAACTTCATTTTCAAGGTCCTCATCACTGAGTGCACCTACCGCTGGCTGTGTTGTGAATTCATCACTACAGCTAAACATTGCTGAAACTAGTAATGAACAATAAATAAGATTCTTTTTCATTTTTTTTAAAATTTTAAATTAGTACCTAACGTAAAAATTCGTGCAACAGGGTAAGATCCATAATCTACTGCAAGTGTTAAGTTGTCAACAGTTCCATCATTGTTGAAAACTGGTTGAACTTCTGGATCAAGACCATTGTATCCAGTAATAGTGAAAAGGTTAGAAGCTTGTACATAAAAACGAATACTGCTCATACCAATTTTATCCATTATAGTTTCTGGAAGCGTATACCCGATTTGAAGGTTTTTAAGTCTTGCATATGAACCATCTTCCACGAAATAGGAATTTGGATCAGCTTCATTGTTAACAATGGCATTACCTAAAGCAGGCAAAGTGGCATTCGTATTTGTTGGAGTCCAAGAATCTAAAACTCTCGTACTACGGTTTCCGTCAACAAAAGTTGGGAAATCAGTGAATACTTTCGTGTAGTTATAGATATCGTTTCCATGAGAACCTTGGATAAATGCTGATAAATCAAAGTTTTTATAACCAAAGTTAAAGTTAAGACCATATGTGAAATCTGGATGAGGAGATCCTATGAACGTTCTGTCATCGTCATTAATTACACCATCTTCGTTTACATCTCTGTACGTAAATCTACCTGAATCGTCAAAACCGGTAACTTCTCTACCAAAGAAAGAAGAAATAGGTTGACCTACTGCTGTTCTGGTAACTGCACCTCCTCTAAAGCCTGCATTTCCTAATTGAAACGCACTAACCAATTCAGTGACTTCGTTATCATAGGCAGATAAATTAGCATCAATACCAAAAGAAAAACCTGATTCTGTCTGTTTTTGATATCCAAGAGCGATATCAAAACCTGTATTCTCAACTGAACCTAAGTTTACATAAGGTGCACTCGCATCAAACGCCGTGGTACTGATCTGACTGTTATCTTGACTGATCAAGTCATTAGTCGTCAACTTAAAGTATTCAAAAGAAAAGCTAAGAGCATTTTCAAAAAAGCCCATCTCAACACCAGCGTTTATAGTTGTGCTGGTTTCCCATCTCAAATCTTCGTTTCCAACAGAAGTTAATACAGCACCCGGTGTAGCAGCACCACTACCATCAAAAGCATAGTTCGCTTGGCTCAAGCTAAGGCTAGATATGTTTTGAGTAGGGTTAGTTCCTGGAATGGTCTGGTTACCCAATTTACCCCATGAACCTTTTAATTTAAGTCTGCTTAAAAAACCATCCTTATTAAAGAAGTCTTCTTCACTGATTGCCCAAGCCCCACTAAGGGATGGAAAAACATCAGATTTATTATCACCAATAAAACGTGAGGAGGTATCTCTACGTAAAGTACCGGAAAGATAATATTTGCTTTTGAAAGAATAATTAAGACTTCCAAAAACAGAATATAGTGAATTTGAATCATCATAGGCAGAATTGAACACAGGTGTTCCTAAACCATTTGTTAAAAGGTAAAATTCTGGTGATTCAAATAGATATTCGTTAAGAGAAACAGAATTTCCTTTGGTTCTGGTTTCTACCGCTTCAATACCTACTAATGCATTTATACTATGGTCACCAAATTGTTTGTTGTAATTAAGTGTATTTGTCCATATATAGTTATAGGTATTAAAATTTTCTTCCGTTAAGGTATTAACACTTCTTGCTTCAGAATGTTCTGGGTTCAGCGCTAAGAAAGCTCTGCTGTCAAATGCTTGAATATCACCACCCAAAGAAGTCTTTGCAGTCAATCCGTCAAAAATTTCCCAAGTAGCATAAATATCTCCTAAAACTCTGAAGTTCTTAGAAAAGTCATCTGAACCACGCGTTAATTCTGCAACCGGGTTTGGAGAGTTAGCTAAGCCTGTAGCATTTGAGTACGTACCAGCAAAAGATCCATCATCAGCAAAAACAGGCAATAATGGACTATTTCTGTAAGCTAACAATAATGGGCTACTACCGCCGATATCTCTTTGGTTACCAGCTCTTGTATTAGAGAAAGAACCATTTAAATGCTGACCGATTGTAATTTTTTCACCTACCTTAAATTCAGAATTTAAACGAATTGAAGCTCTTTTGAAAAATGTTTCCAATTGAGTTCCCTGTCTGTTCAAATAGGACATAGATGCTGCGTACTTTCCATTCTCAGATCCATTTTCAGCACTAAGACTAAAATTTTGTGTGATTGCAGTTCTGAAAATATCTTGAATCCAATCAGTACCAGCGGCTCTTGTAGTTACTGGAGTCGGTGTCAGCGCCAATGTACTTGGAACCACTGGAGTTGCACCACTACCGTATTGAGGATGTGTTACTGCTGCACCAGAATTTGCCAAACTCGTAAAGATCATGTTACCATGTTGTTCAGCGTTCAACACATCAGGAAGATTAGTAGCTTGAGAAAAACCTGTGTACATATCCAACTTAACGGATGCAGAGTTCATGTTATACCCACCATTTTTTGTGGTTATGATAACAACACCATTAGATGCTCTTGCACCATATATAGAAGCAGCACCATCTTTAAGTACGTTCATCTGCTTAATATCCGTTGGGTTGATGTTGTTCAAAATAGAAGCGTCATCAGTTTGAACACCATCTATAATGAATAACGGTCCGTTACTATTGCTAGTTCCGAATCCACGAATACGAATTATTGGACTACCACCCGGACTACCTGCACTAGTTACGGTAACACCCGATACTCTACCTTGTAGTGCTTCTGCTGCATTCGTAATAGGCGCCTTTACAGCTTCAGAAATGTCAACGGATGCAACGGCACCTGTTAAATCACCTCTTGTTTGAGTAGAGTATCCCGTTACGACTACTTCATCAAGAGCGGCAGCATCTTCAGCTAATGTTGCGTTAACAGTAGATTGACCATTTACTGCGATTTGTGTGCTTTTAAATCCTATATAGCTAAATACTAATGTAGCACCATCAGATACATTTAAGCTATAGTTACCATCAAAATCTGTTTGTGTACCATTAGTAGTTCCTTTTTCTACGACGTTGGCACCAGGTAATGGCTGCCCGGTATCATCTAATACTGTTCCAGTTATCGTAGACTGAACAGTTTTTATTTCAACTTCATTTGAAGCTGTACTTGTGTTTTCATTTGCCTGAACCAATTGGGTTCCTAGGCAAATAATCATTGATAGAATTCCGGATTTGAAAAAGGACGACCTCTTTCTGGATTTCATCAACGTGTGATTACGTTTTTTACTCATAATTCTTGTTGTTTGTTAGTTTAATTAAATTGTGTAGAAATTGACCTTTTTTAAATTTTG
>JANQUX010000240.1:4712-5842 GCA_030730545.1 Maribacter sp.
TTGTTGTTTGTTAGTTTAATTAAATTGTGTAGAAATTGACCTTTTTTAAATTTTGTTGCACTTGTTAAATGTTAAAAAAATCAAAATCTGGTATAATAATAGCAATTTTACTTCAATTTCCGATATTTCACTTATTAAATTTTATGAGCAACATAAAACCATTTGAGCCTATTGTTATTGTAATAATCTGTATTAATAGGCGTAATTATTAAGGTATCAGCAATTTAGCACTTGTGAAATTTGGAATTTAACACGTTAAATTTTTAACATATTAAATTCATTATGTAGATAAAAATTACGTCAAATGGTAATATACAACGTTGTAGTTTTGCAATCATAGCTATTTTCAATTTGTGTTAAATGCTATGAATTTGAAGCTGTTTTTTGTCTTCTAATGATCTTGAAAGATCTGTAAACACGAAATTATGACTAAATTTTCCTCAAAATCCGTGGTGCAAAAAATATAGATCTCTCCGCCATCTTTAATTCCCAATTTTTTTCTGATTTTAAGGACCGAATCTGGGAAGTTTCTTGTGGTAATATTTGCTTTAGTGATGCCCTCTTTTTTCAATGATTTTTTAGAATAATCATAAACGCCCTCTACCTTGAATATTCGACCAGGAAAAGTAATTAATTGATCTGAGGTATATAAATGAGAATTGGAGTGTAGTTTTCTAAGATCGAAATGCTCGCCTAATAATTTAAACGCTCCAGATTTTAATAGTGCTGCATTTGGTTCGTAAATATAATTAAGCGGCTTAGAATAATGCGATGCACTATAATGTTCTTTGCTCAAGTAGAATTGAAATTCTTGAACCGAATCTGTTTTATAATTTACTGTTTTTATTAATGGATCATTTTTGTAATCTTTCTCAATTAACCAAAGAATTTCTTTTACATCATTATTTACTGCCACAACATGTATTTCTTTTACATGCGATAATTCTTTCAATCCGCTTTTAAGGTCTAGTAACGGACCGGTTTTGATTAATATATTGGATGATTTCTCTAATAAAAGTTTCATGTTAATAATAACATTGGGCTCGCAATCAGATAAATAATAAACTTTTTTATTATCCTTATCTCTTCTTGATGGGTCAATGTAAATCCATTCAATAGGGGTATTAGCT
>JANQUX010000241.1 GCA_030730545.1 Maribacter sp.
CTTTTAGGTATAGGTTTTATAAAACAAAAAAGTCCTACATTTTAAATGTAGGACTTTTTAAAAATACTAATCTCGTATTTTAGAAATCTGAAAATAAATTTAACGCTTCACAAGTGGCATCAACAACTTGTTGAGGTGATAATCCGTCTAAATCAGATTCATCTAATGTACCAGCGCTTTCGCCACCAACTGTTAAATCATATGTTCCGTCGCCATTATCACAAATTTCAACTTTTTGATCTGAGGCTGTACATGATTTACATTCATTGTCTTCATCTTTCGAACAACTAGTGAATGATACTGAAGCCGCTAAGGCTAAAAATAAAACTACTTTTTTCATAAAAACATTTGGTTTTGGTTGGTTTTTCTTACCCCCTTAACGATATGATTTTATAGTTTATTGCAAAAGTCTTATTAAAACTAGTAGTCCAAGTCTCGTAAAATGAATTTTTAGTACCTTGAGAGCAAACTAAAATCCTACAATAAGTACATCTCAATATTCGTAGGTTATTACACTTACAGCTATTATCAAAATGTAATTTAAAGATTAGAAGTGCCGATATTTATTTTTCCTTGGCTTCTTCTTTGTCTGGATCTTCCATTGGGAACATTTTACCCAAATATGCCAATTTATAACCTTTTTGAATATCGGTAAAGTCTTTGCTGAAAGCGGTAATGATTTGTATATCGCCCTCTGGGTTTACTAAGAACAAGGGCACAATATCTGCATCTGCCTTTGTAATCTCAATTAAGCCTTCGTAATGCTCTGTGTCATGAAGTTCTATCTCATGTATTGAAGGATATTTTCTTGCCGCTTCCATCAATTTAATAAAGTCATCTGTATGCGAAAACAACCCCTCTTTTGGGTTGTTCTCTGGATCTGACATTTCATCGGCATCTACCAGTCTAAAAGAACCGTTCTCGCCAAATGCATCTTGAAACTTATCGATCGCATATCTGTTAATATCTGAATTTGCGGTCAAGGCCATTAAATAACCTATGTCATTAAGCTCAATATTATCGGTTAGGTTATCTGAATAAATATTTGCAGAAATAGCTTCTAAGCCTAATTTGTTGGCCTTGTCAATATTAGTCTGGTTGTTATCTATTAAAACCACATGCCTGTTATTCTTATGCAAGTAAACACCGATTAAACGCGATACTTTAGAGGCTCCTAAAATTAAAATTCCTTCAGACTTATTTAAAAACACCCCTATTAACTTCGCAAATATTCTAGCTGTAGTCGCATTAAGCAACACTGTACCGAGAACAATCATAAAAACCAAAGGTGTAATATATTCTGCGCCGGCTTCGCCCCTTGCCAATAATTTAGACCCGAATAATGATGCTATACCCGCCGCAACAATACCTCTAGGCCCTACCCAACTAATAAATAATTTTTCATTGAATTTTAAATTAGACCCTATAGAACTTAGAAAAACGCCTAGCGGTCTAATTATAAGCACGATGGATAAAAACAATGCGACTGTTTTCCAAGTATATATTAATTCTAGATCTGCAATGTTGATGTTTGCTGCTAGTAATATGAATAATATAGAGATCAGAAGTATACTTAATGACTCTTTAAAATAAAGCAATTCTTTAATATTCGGTAAGTTGGTGTTCCCCATTACCATACCCATAACTACAACCGCTAACAAACCAGATTCATGAGCGAAAACATCTGACATAACGAAAACCCCCAACACGACAGACAATGAGACAACGTTTAATAAGTAATGCGGAATAAAGCTTTTCTTGATTAAAAATGTAAGCGCATGGGCAAAAGTGAAACCGAAAGTAAACCCGAACAATAAAATTTTACCGAACTCGATCAATGCAGTCATAGTATATGCTTGCCCTTCGCCTACACTTATAAATTCATAGACCAATACCGCGGCTAATGCACCAATGGGGTCAATTAATATTCCTTCCCATTTTAGTATAGCCGAAACGTCTTTTTTAAGTGGAATATTTCTTAAAATAGGAGTAATTACAGTGGGTCCTGTTACAATTATTAAAGCTGAAAACAAGAAACAAAGCTGCCAAGAAAGTCCGAATAAAAAATAAGCCGCCAAAGAAGCGCCGAAAAATGTCGTTAAGCTACCAAGGGTAATTAACTTGGTAATTACCGGACCAATATTTTTAATTTCAGAACGCTTTAGGGTAAGCCCGCCTTCGAATAAAATAATGCTAATGGCCAGTGACACAAAATAATATAGACTTTCGCCAGGAAAAAGACCTTTGGTTCCGTTCCAAATTGGCTCAATAATTTTAGAACCATCTTCGGTGTACAAGGTCGATAACGGACCAACGATTAAACCAATAAGAATTAAAGGTAAAATTGCTGGTAATTTTAGGCGCCATGCCACCCATTGAGCAAGTATTCCTAAAATGATAATTCCGGCAAGCTCTAGCATTTAATTTATTTTTGATAAAAATAAGAATTCTAGGTCATTATATATCATAATTACCAAACCATAACAAGCATAATTAAACCATCGATTCAAGGGGTCGATATGACTTCTTGTTAATTAGCCCTATATTCGGGTGCACAACCTTACAAATGACTGCTTATCAAGTTATATAAATCTATTTTATTCGGCTTCGCATTTTCCCCTTCACTCAAGGTAAACATACTAGAATCTACTCGTATTGCATACTACCTAAATTGCAAACTTATTCTTATTCATGTTGGTAAAAAGACCGTAGAAAAATCTACCGAAATCGATACCATTATTTCTCAAACAGAACATTCAGATTCTTGTGTTGAAGTAATTTGGAAAGAAGGCAACCCTGAAACTGTAATTACAAAAGCCTGTATAGAACTCAATATCGATTTGTTGATTTTAGGCGCATTACAGCACGAAAATAAATTTCAGTTTTATGTAGGTTCAATTGCCAGAAAACTTACCCGAAAGGTAAACTGTTCTGTTTTATTATTAATTAAACCTGCAGAGAAAAGAGTACCCTGCAAACACATTGTAGTAAACGGACTAGACGCTCCTGAAACTCCTATAGCTATTAAACACGCGTTTTATATTTCTAACTTATTAGGGGCTCAACAAATTACTATAGTAGAAGAGGTTTTACCAAAAGAAATTCCTGTAGACGTTGAAGATGACCGCTCACTAAAAAAAGCCAATATTATTAAACAACGAATTAGACATAGAGAAGATTCTAGGGTCAAGACCATTGTTTGTGCATTACCTGAAAATATTACTAAGGGCATTACCGTAAAAACACAGAGCATTTTTGGTAAAAGAGGCTATTCGATAGGTCATTATGCCGAGATTGTACGAGCAGACTTATTAGTAATGAATGCACCAGTAAAAACCAGTATTTGGGATCGAATATTTCCACATGATATTGAATATATTCTATCTGATTTACCCACCGATTTATTAATTGTTAGAACCTAGATTTGACAGCTAAAAAGAAAAAATCCTCCAATTTTATAGCTACGCTGCCCAAGAACCTATTTTCCGGTTTCGTAGTGTCATTAATTGCTTTGCCGCTTGGGCTGGGACTGGCTCTTGCCAGTGAAGCTCCGCCTATCTCAGGTATTATTGCCGCAGTTGTAGGTGGGGTTGTTGTGGCAATTCTAGGAGGCTCCAATGTTACCATTACCGGACCAGGAAATGGTTTGGTGATTGTGCTTTTAGGGGCAATTACAACTCTTGGTGGTGGTGATTTGTACGCCGGGTATCTATTTACACTTGCCGCCATTGTATTCTCAGGTATTCTAATGCTATTACTTGGGTTTCTTAAAATGGGTAGATTGGCAGACTTTTTTCCGGCATCTGCGATTGAAGGTATGTTGGCCGCCATTGGTTTAGGAATTTTAGCCAAACAGTTTCATATTATGATCGGGCATAGTAACGAACACGGTAGCATTGTTCATCTATTATTGCAGATACCAGAGGGAATAATCGGTCTTTATCAAAACTATCATATAGAGGAACTTATCGCTGCTGGTATAGGTGTAATTGCACTATTTATCATGGCATACTACTCTAAAATAAGAAACAAGTATTTACACCTGATACCCGCACCCATGTGGATTCTAATATTATCTGTTGGGTTCAGTTATGTGTTTGCTTCATTAGGACTGCCTTATCCATTACAAAAAGAATTTTTGGTTAATATACCAGACAATGTATTGTCGAACTTAGCTTTTCCTGATTTTTCAAAGGCATTAGAAATTGATTTCATAACCACTGTTTTTGCCATAACCCTTATAGCAAGTATTGAATCTCTTTTAAGTATTAAGGCGGTAGACAAACTTGATCCTGAACGAAGAAGGTCGAATGTGAACAAAGACCTAAAGGCTCTTGGGCTTGCCACTTCTCTTAGTGGTATGGTTGGTGGGTTAAATGTGGTTACCGTCATCGCAAGAAGCTCGGTAAATGTGAATAACGGCGCTACCAACAGATCTGCCAATATTTTTCATGCCCTGTTTCTAGTCATATTTGTTTTGCTTTTTCAAGATCAATTAAGGCGAATTCCTTTAGCGGCATTAGCGGCTATATTGGTATATACGGGCTATAAACTTGCAACTCCAAAAAACCTACCAAAAATTGCAAGTATTGGTAAAGAACAAATTGTCATCTTTCTAGCAACTTTATTGACCACATTATTTACCAACCTTATCACCGGTATTGCAATGGGTATATTGATCACTTTTATAATTCATGTGATACTCAATAGAAGTTTGTCTCTTTTTGTAAATCACCTTACCAAGCCCAACATTCTAATGTTTAAAGAAAAAGATGCGGGCACTTATTATATAAGTGTCAAATATTTCGCCTCTTTTCTTAATTTTTATAAGCTAAAAAATAAGCTAGATATTATACCTGAGAATGAAAATGTAATCTTAGATTTTTCACTTTGTAGTTTTGTGGATCACACGGTAATGGAAGGCCTAGAAAATTATGTGGATACCTTTATCAAAAAAGAGGGTAGTATAGAAATTATTGGGCTAGACAAACATGGTGCCGATTCTAAGCATCCGTTTGCGATTCGTAAAGTATTGCCTTTTAGTAAAATTAGTTCTATCGAGAAATATTTTACCAAAAGACAGCGGTTGTTAAAAACTATGGCCCAAGAATACAATTGGTCTTATGAGCCTAAAAGATCAGATGAAACAGCGTTTTTGAATAAATTTATTTTCTTTAAAAACAGAAAAGTTCCATACTATTATAATCGATTTTATGACGAAACCCAAACGTTCAACTTATTCGATATTGAATTTAATGAAGGGGAGTTTATTGCAAAAGAGGTTGTAAAAACAACCATCTTACATATTAAATTCGACCATACCATACCCGTGTTTTCTCTAGACCGAGAAGGACTGTTAGGTTTTGTTTATGGCAAGGCTGGTTTTGAAGACATTGTATTAGAAAATCATCAAGATTTTAATAAGCGTTTTTTCTTGAGTGGTGAACAAAAAAAGGAAATTCAAGAACTATTTACGAATGAGCTCATAATCTTTTTAGAGAGTAACCCCTATTATCATATTGAGGCTAATGGCACATCTATCCTTATTCTGAAAAAGGAACGCTTATTAAGTGTTAAAGAGATTAAGGCAATGCTGTATTTTGGCAAACAACTTAATCAACTTCTTTGCTTAAGTGTTTCTTCATAGTGCTGTTTTGTTTTACTAATACTGCCTAAACGTTTCGTTAAACCTACTATTTATCAGTAATTAGTTAAACACTTTTATCCATTGCAATTAAAAATACTACTTTATATATTCCTTAACACTTAAAAATTCTTAAATTTATAATAAAATACTGAAAGCAAAGAAGAAACTTAATA
>JANQUX010000242.1 GCA_030730545.1 Maribacter sp.
TAGTAATAGCATAACGTTAGTCTTACTACATGTGACTCACGTAGCGGAGCATTACGTTAAATTTAATTTTATTTTATATTTTTTAAATTAAAAACCGCCAAATATTAACTTATGAAAATAGCTTTAATAACTGGAGTAACAGGTCAAGACGGTGCATATTTAAGTGAATTTCTACTTAAAAAAGGATACCAAGTACACGGCATTAAAAGAAGAGCGTCTTTGTTCAACACAAACCGTGTAGACCACTTGTATCAAGACCCTCATATACAAGATCGTAATTTCATTCTTCATTATGGAGACATGACGGATAGTACAAACTTGATACGTTTAATTCAAGAAATTCAACCCGACGAAATATATAATCTAGCGGCGATGAGTCATGTACAAGTCTCTTTTGAGGTCCCAGAATATACCGGTAATGCCGATGGCTTAGGAACACTTCGTATTCTAGATGCAGTTCGCTTATTAGGTCTTGAAAAAAAAACCAGAATCTATCAAGCATCAACATCAGAACTGTACGGAAAAGTACAAGAAGTCCCACAGTCCGAAACAACACCATTTTATCCAAGAAGCCCTTATGCAGTGGCAAAAATGTACGCATTTTGGATTACAGTGAATTACCGTGAAGCATATAACATGTATGCCTGTAATGGTATATTGTTTAACCATGAATCTCCTATTAGAGGAGAAACATTCGTAACTAGAAAAATTACCAGGGCTGCAGCTCGAATTGCTTTAGGTTTACAAGAAAAACTCTATTTAGGAAACTTAGATGCACAAAGAGATTGGGGGCATGCCAAAGATTATGTACGAATGATGTGGATGATTTTACAAGCAGAAGAACCTGAAGATTGGGTCATTGCTACTGGCGTTACCACACCTGTAAGAGAATTTGTTCGCATGGCATTTGAAGAACTAGGTATCACATTAGAATTTAAAGGTGAAGGCATAAATGAAAAGGCATATGTTAAATCATGCTCGAATAAAGATTTACAAATTGAGATTGGCAAAGAAATATTAAATGTAGATCCAAAATATTTTAGACCTACCGAGGTAGAACTGCTAATAGGCGATGCAACTAAAGCCAATACCAAGTTAGGTTGGACTCCTGAATATGAACTGAAAGATTTAGTTAAAGATATGGTTCGTAGCGATTTAAAATTAATGCAAAA
>JANQUX010000243.1 GCA_030730545.1 Maribacter sp.
CAACAGCTTTTACTTTTGGATGTTTCACCAACTGCTGACCTACTTCTATACCGCTGCTATTTAAGTTTGAAAATACGCCATTAGGCATTCCTGTTTTTTCTACTGCTTTTATTATTGCCGATGAAACTAGTTCACCTGTGGCTGCATGCATGGGGTGACTTTTAACGATTACCGGGCAACCTGCTGCGAGTGCACTTGCCGTATCGCCACCTGCCGTTGAAAATGCCAATGGAAAATTACTAGCACCAAATACAACTACCGGACCTAACGGAAATAACATTTTACGAATATCTGACTTAGGCATTGGTTCTCGATTCGGCTGGGCTTTTTCAATTACCGCTTCTACCCAAGAACCCTCTTTCAATAAATTAGCAAAAGCACGTAATTGCCCCATAGTACGAACACGTTCACCTCTTGCTCTACCATCTGGCAAACCCGATTCTTTACAATAAGTATTAATAAGTTCATCGCCAAGAGATTCTATTTCATCAGCTATCGCTTCTAAAAATTCAGCCTTTTTAACTCCTGAAAAATCTTTATAAACTTTAAAAGCATCAGTAGCCAAGGCTACCGCTTCATCAATTTCATTTAAAGATGCTTCGTAAAAAGTCCATTCTGTATCTTTATTCTCTTTAGGATTAAATGTTTTAAAAGTTTTAGTTCCTTGCTTAGAAGATTTGCTTCCTATTGCATTTGTACCGCTTATCATTTTCTATTTTTCTGATGTTACTCAAAAGTAAAGAAAGAAGCCGAAACTAATTTCGATTCTTTCTTTACATTTCTAAATATGCCCAATAACATAATTGAGACATAAAATAATGCTTCAATTAGTTAATACCTTTATAATTTGGCAATGTTGGTCTGGTTGCCATACCTTGTTTTATAACCGCTGCTACTCTCTCGCGCTCAGCACCGATTAAAGGTAACCTTGGCGCACGTACATTCTCGGTACCAATACCTGTGGCAACCTCTGCCATTTTAATATTTTGTACCAATTGCGGACTTATATCTAATTCTAATAATGGTAAGAACCATCTGTAAATTTCTAATGCTTCTTTAATTCTACCAGCTCTTGCCAACTCAAAAACAGCACAGGTTTCTGCCGGAAAAGCGCAAACCAAACCAGCGACCCAACCATCGGCACCCATTAATGTGCTTTCTAAGCCTAAAGTATCAACTCCGGTTAACACATTTAATCGATTTCCGAATCTTGTTTTAATACGTGTGATATTAGAAATATCTCTGGTCGATTCTTTTACCGCCTGAATATTATCGCAAACCATAAGCTCTTCGAACATATCTAGAGTAACCAAAATACCGTAATCGACCGGGTTATTATAAATCATGATAGGCAAATCGCTACTATTTGCCGTTTCTTTAAAATAGGTAACCGTTTCATGATCATTCGCTTTATAGCGCATTGGTGGTAGCATCATTAAGCCCGTTGCACCACATTCTTCGGCAACTTCGGCAGCATGAATAGCACCCTTTGTTGTTTGTTCGGCAATATTAGTAATGACCGGCACCTGACCTTTTACCAACTTTACGGTTTCTTTCATCAGAACCTTTTTCTCGTCATAGGTTAGCGTACTTGCCTCCCCTAAAGTTCCGCCAAGTATAATTCCGCTTACCCCAGCATCTAATTGAGCTTTGATATTGACCGAGAACATATCTAAATCAAGTTCATCTTTATCGGTAAATTTTGTTGTTACTGCTGGCATAACGCCTGTCCATGAAATACTCATTATATATTGTTTTTGATGATATTCAAATCTACGGGTAGTTATAGAATTCAATTGTTTTCATATTATCCACACATGGTACTATTTTACCATCTTAATCATACTATTACAATATATTATGCTAAATTAGATGCATTATGAAGGTCTTCCCGTTTAAAATACCAAAACCAATAGATGAGCATTTAATAGTTCAAATCGATAAAGAACCAATATTTTATAATCGTTTACATCAACATGAAGAAATTCAAATAAGTTATATTATAAATGGTAACGGTAAATTGTTGGTCGGTGATAGTGTACAGCAATTTTCAGCCGGCGATATTTATGTAATCGGCAGTAATCTACCCCATGTTTTTAAAAGTATAGCAGGTGATGAAGATGCCCATATGCTTACAGTTTTCTTTACAGACAGTACCTTTGGCGAAGAATTCTTTAACCTACCTTATTTTAAAGATTTACAAAATTTCTTTATAAATGCCGCTTCTGGTTTTAAAGTTAAGTCGAACAAAAATCAGCTAACTCATCAACTCCTAGCGCTACAATCTCAACATAAACTAAAACGCTTTACATCATTTTTAGAGCTATTAGAACAATTGAGCAAGGCAGCTACAGAGCCTTTAAGCAGATTTATATATGCTAAAACTTTAAGTTCTAATGAAGGGGAACGTTTGCAGGAAATCTTTGATTTCGTTTTCAAGAATTTTCAACATCCTATAGTATTAGATGATATTTCTAAAATGGCCTATATGACCCCAAATGCCTTTTGTCGTTTTTTTAAACAACGCACGAATAAAACATTCTTTCAATTTTTAATAGAGCTTCGTGTAGAACATGCGTGCCAATTATTAAATTCTAAAAAAGAACTGAATATTAATATGATCTCTGACCTATCTGGCTTCAACTCCATTTCTAATTTTAATAAGAAATTTAAAAAGATAAAAGGCTTAACGCCAACCCAGTATCAAAAATCGTTAGTATTATAGAAAATTCTCTTATTAATTTTTATCAATATATCTAGAATTGAATGAGAGGTTTCTATATTTGCGCTCCAATATACTACAAGTATGCCCACGTGGTGAAATTGGTAGACATGCTACCTTGAGGGGGTAGTGTTCGTAAGGACGTGCTGGTTCGAATCCAGTCGTGGGCACAAAAAGGTTAGATTCAAGTCTAACCTTTTTTTATTTTGATAATTTTAACTATCAAGTACCCTAATACATTTTAATAAATTGTAGATTTGTTTAATCCTTTTTCAGAAAACATGAACAATGTAAAAAAGCAATTTAGTATTAGAGACCTTGAAAACCTCTCTGGCATAAAAGCACATACTATCAGAATTTGGGAAAAAAGATACAATCTTTTATCTCCTGAACGTACCGACACAAACATTAGAACCTATAGTCTTTCGAGCCTACAGAAGTTACTTAATGTTACATTGTTGTATAATACCGGACACAAAATATCGAAAATTGCTAAGATATCTGATAAAGATATACCTTACGTAGTACGCGAAATAGTAGCAAAACACAGTCATAAGAGCCAAGCAATCAATGCATTTAAATTGGCAATGATGAACTTTGATCAAACAATGTTCTTTAATACATATAATGCGTTGTTGAGTGAAAACTCATTCCGAGAAATATTTAAAGATACTTTTATTCCTCTTTTGAACGAACTGGGTCTTTTATGGCAAACAGACACTATTAGTCCGGCGCACGAACATTTCATGACCAGTTTGATCAAACAGAAGATTCTTCTTAATATCGAAAAGCTTCAACATTTAGAGCCTACCAGAAAAGACAAAGTGTTTGTTGCTTTTTTACCTGAAAATGAAATACACGATATAGGATTATTGTATTTAAATTACGAAATTATTTTAAAAGGTTATAAGTGTATTTATTTAGGACCTACCATACCAATGGAAAATCTAGAGGATGTTTTGAAGTATTTCGATGACATCTATTTCGTGTCTTATTTTACTGTCTTTCCTGAGAAAGACAAAATTGACAAATATTTAGAAGATTTCTCTAAGCTAGTTTCAGAATATAATAACCCAAATTTCTGGATTTTAGGAAGACAAACGAATTTTATAGAAGCGGCTACAAAACCTAAATTTTGTAGAACATTCACTTCTATCGATAATTTGGTAAATAATTTATAATCACTTTGATAGAAATGAATAAAAATTGCATCGTAATCGGTTCTGGTTTTTCATCACTATCAGCGGCATGTTACTTGGCAAAAGCCGGTTGGGATGTGTCAATTTATGAGAAAAATGATACGGTTGGCGGTAGAGCTTCTCAATTCATAAAAGACGGCTTTACCTTCGATATGGGACCAAGTTGGTATTGGATGCCAGATATTTTTGACAAGTTTTTTGCAGATTTTAATAAACAGACATCAGATTATTATCAGTTAGACAAACTTAGTCCTGCATATAAAATTTTCTTTAGTGATGATATTATTACTATAGGTGATAGCATGGATAAAATTTGCCTTGAGTTCGAAAGAATAGAACCAGGTAGTTCAAAAGCTTTAAAAAAGTTTATCGACAAAGCTCAGGAAAATTATGATATAGCTATTAACAAAGTAGTACTAAGACCAGGTCTTTCGCCTTTAGAATTGGTAACAAAAGAAACCATTTTAAAAGTTGACCAATTTTTTAAAACGATTAGCTCGCAAGTACGAAAGTCTTTTAAAAATCCGAAATTAGTATCTACATTAGAGTTTCCGGTACTGTTTCTAGGTGCTAAACCAAGCAACACGCCTTCTTTCTATAATTTCATGAACTTTGCAGATTTTGGCTTAGGTACATGGCACCCAAAAGGTGGCATGTATGAAGTAATAAAAGCGATGGCGAGTCTTGCAAAAGAGCTTGGTGTAAAAGTACATACGAACTCAGCGATAGATAAAATTGAAGTAACCAATGGTAAAGCAACAGGAGTAATCTGCAATGGTAAAACGATTATAGCAGATGTTGTTTTAAGTGGAGCCGATTATCAGCATTCAGAAAGCTTATTAGACGAAAAACACCAACAGTATTCTAAAAGCTATTGGGATAAAAAGGTTTTTGCGCCATCGTCACTATTATTTTATATTGGGTTTGATACTAAATTGAATAATGTTGAGCATCACAATCTATTTTTTGATACCGATTTTGAGCTACATGCAAAAGAAATTTACGATACCCCTAAGTGGCCAACGAACCCATTGTTCTACGCTAATTTTCCGTCTATAACAGATGCGAGCATGGCACCAGATGGTTGTGAAACCGGATTTTTTCTAGTACCTATTGCCACCGCTCTAGAAGATACCGAAGCATTAAGAAGTCAATATTTTGACATAATAATGGATCGTTTTGAGAAAAGAACAGGACAAAACATTAGAAATAATATTATATTCAAAGAAACATTCTGTGTCAATGATTTTGTAGAGAGATACAATTCGTACAAGGGCAATGCATATGGTATGGCAAATACCTTAACACAGACTGCATTTTTAAGACCTAATTTAAGAAGTAAAAAAGTAGTTGATTTATATTTTACAGGACAACTGACTGTTCCTGGTCCCGGTGTACCACCCGCATTGATCTCCGGTAAGTTAGTGTCAGAATTAATTATAAAGGATAATTAGTTAATTTATGAAAGATACTTTTGACCAAGTTTCATACCAATGCAGTAAGATTGTTACCAAACGATACAGTACTTCTTTTGCATTAGCCACCAAGATGCTACACTCATCTATACGTGGTCATATTTATAATATATATGGTTTTGTTCGCTTTGCCGATGAAATCGTAGATACCTTTCATGACTATGATAAAGAAATTCTCTTTAATAAATTTGAAGAGGAACTTGAAGCTTCATTACGAGATAAAATAAGTCTTAACCCTATTTTGAACTCTTTTCAACATACCTACCATGCCTTTAATATACCTAAGCATTTGGTAGACTCGTTCATGAAAAGTATGCGAATGGATTTGGTAAAAAATATATACCGAACCGATGCCGAGTACAAAGAAT
>JANQUX010000244.1 GCA_030730545.1 Maribacter sp.
CGTTAGTACCACCATTTACAGGAGTATTATAGCAAATAGGAACGGCACTGGCGCAATCTGGCGACAACTGTGCAAAACAGGTGAAGATGCTAAAAAAGCTAAATACTAAAATAGATATACCATACTTGGTCATAAAGGCCTTCTGATTTGGAAAACTAAAATTAACTAGACCTTAACGTTATGGCTAATTTATGTTGTGTAATGCCCGCATTTAGTTATAAAGTGGCACATATTGTATATCTTTGCAGCTTCTAAAAGATAGATAAAATGAAAATTGAGGATACACTGGAAAATCAATTTGATGAATTAGGAAATGATCACATTTCTACATCAGAAGATACTCCTTTACGTTCAGATGCCTTTGATTTGGATGATGCCGAAAAGATTGAACGCATTCGCGAAAATGTACGTGAAATTATGCTAACCTTAGGTTTAGATTTAACCGATGATAGCCTAAAAGGCACTCCGAACCGAGTTGCTAAAATGTATGTAAACGAAATATTCGGTGGCTTGAGCCCTGCAAGAAAACCTAAGGCTTCTACTTTTGATAATAAGTACAAGTATGGTGAAATGTTGGTTGAAAAGAATATTACTCTTTACTCCACTTGCGAACATCATTTACTACCCATTGTAGGTCGCGCACATGTTGCCTATATTTCTAATGGTACCGTTGTTGGTCTTTCTAAGATGAACCGTATTGTTGATTATTACGCTAAACGTCCGCAAGTTCAAGAGCGCTTAAATATTCAAATAGTAAGAGAATTACAAAAAGCTTTAGGTACTGAAGATGTTGCTTGTGTTATTGATGCAAAACACCTTTGTGTAAATTCTAGAGGAATTCGCGATATAGAAAGCAGCACAGTAACAGCTGAATATGGCGGTAAATTCAAAGAAGAATTGGTACGCCGCGAATTCTTAAATTACCTTAATCTAGATACCCATTTTTAATAGCATATAGCTTCATGCAATTGTACGAAAACCAAGAAATTAAAGTATACAATTCCTTATCAGGAAAAAAAGAAGTTTTCAAACCCATAAATGAAGGCCATATAGGCATGTATGTTTGTGGGCCAACAGTTTATAGCAATGTGCATTTAGGAAACTGTAGAACTTTCATGTCTTTTGATATGATTTTCAGATACTTTAGACACCTCGGTTACAAAGTACGTTATGTTCGTAATATTACTGATGCCGGTCACTTAGTTGATGATGCAGAAGATGGCGAAGATAAAATTGCAAAAAAAGCAAGATTAGAAAAGTTAGAACCGATGGAAGTCGTTCAGCGATACACTGTTGACTTTCATAATATATTAGAGAAATTTAATTTTCTTCCCCCTAGTATTGAGCCCACAGCTACAGGACATATAATAGAACAGATTGAAATTATTAAGGATATTCTTGAAAAAGGATTTGCCTATGAAACCAATGGTTCTGTATATTTTGACGTCGCTAAGTTCAACGAAGAGCATGAGTACGGTAAATTAAGTGGCCGTAAGCTTGAAGACATGATTGCAAACACCCGTGATCTTGCCGCTCAAGACGACAAGCACAATCCGCAAGACTTTGCCCTTTGGAAAAAAGCAGAACCACAACATATTATGAGGTGGCCTTCGCCATGGGGCGACGGATTCCCAGGGTGGCATTTAGAATGTACAGCCATGAGTACAAAATACTTAGGCGAAACATTCGATATTCACGGAGGTGGAATGGATTTAAAATTCCCACACCACGAATGTGAAATTGCACAGGCTGAAGCTTGTAATGGCAAAAGCCCTGTAAACTACTGGTTACATGCCAATATGTTGACCTTGAACGGAAGAAAAATGGCTAAATCTACAGGTAATAGCATTTTGCCTGGTGAGATATTTTCTGGTGAAAACGAGATTCTGAGCAAGCCCTTTTCCCCTTCTATGGTGCGTTTCTTTATGATGCAGGCACATTATACCAGTATTTTAGATATGAGTAATGATGCATTATTGGCATCTGAAAAAGGTTTCAATAAATTGATGGAAGCTATCAATTCATTAAAATCTTTAGAAACTGGCAAAACGACCGATTTTGATGTTGCAGCTTGGAAAGCATCTTGCTATGCAGCCATGAACGATGATTTTAATTCGCCTATTTTAATTGCGAAGCTATTTGACGCTGTTAAGCACATTAACCTTGTCAAAGAAGGTGCTGAATCTATTACCGAAGAAGACAAATTAGAATTGGAGAACACCATACACAGCTTTATTTTTGATGTTTTAGGTTTAGAGTACAAAAGTAGTTCTGATGCCGATACCGAAAAGCTAGGTGGTGTAGTTGAGTTATTGATCGAATTACGTAAATCTGCCAGGGAAAATAAAGATTTTGCCACATCTGATCAAATACGTGACCAATTAGCAGCACTAGGTATTCAATTAAAAGACGGTAAAGAAGGTACTACGTATAGCCTTTAGTTTAATCTAAAAATCTAGATTTTTGAATTTTAGACTGGTATTCACCAGGAGCTATCTGTTGCCTTGTTTTGAAAACTCTATTAAAGTAAGATCTACTTTCAAATCCGCAATCGAGATACACATCTTTAATACTTCGTTTAGGATCTTGCAGTAAACCAACTGCTAGCTTTATTCGCTCATTATTTATGAACTCAACAGGAGAGATACCTAGCTCTAGTTTAAAAGTTCTATAAAAATGTGACGGACTCATACAAGCTATCTTACTAAGCGCATCTACAGTTAATGCCTTATGCACATTATCTCTAATGTAACGTATAACTTCTGTCAGCCTACTTTCTTTTTTAATAGACAAAGTAGCATTACTATAAATTTTGCGCTCATTAGTCTGTAGAATTCTAATAATAAGTTCACGCAACATATTATCTACAAACAAATCTTTAGAAGGGTGCTCTTCAGAAAACAAAAACAAAAGCCGTTGTATAATTTGATATATACCTCTGTCATTTACAAAATGAAAATTGTAGTCCATTAATCCCCATGCATCCTTATTACTTTTAGGCATGTTCTCATTCATGAATTGCAATACCTTGTTTATTTTATCCTCAGAAATAGCCATTGCCAAACACCTAGTTGGGTTCTTTGCCATTGCTTCAGGAAAATCAATGCACATTCCTTCATTAGCGGGTAAAACCAAAGACTCGCCTGGTAAAAAATCAAAAGATTCATAATCGCGCAAGTGCATAATCTTCTTTCCTTGAATCATACTCGCCAAAACAGGTTGTTCAAATTTCAAAAGAACACTAGCTGCCTGCTCATGAGTTTCAAAAACATGCATTGCAGCGTTATTCATCGTGTAAGAGGTTTGGTTTTCAACCATGGTCTCTAAACGTCTCCCTTTTAAGAAATTTTCAGCTAAGTGAATCACAGTATTTTTCATTTTATTTTAAGGAATTTATAAAAAATTATACTTAAAAAAATTATAATAACATTAAATGATAGAATAGTTCACACTATTCGTAGAATGCGTCAGATGAATTGAATACGTGAGAAGTACATTTAGAATATCGAAATAGCAGACCTAAAAGGATTAGACTTCTATTATTAACTTAAATCATATATTATGAGCACAACAGCAACTGTAGAAAAAGACGTACTTCAAAAACCCAAGTTCAAAAACCAATATGAAAACTTCATTGGCGGAAAATGGGTTGCGCCTAGTAAAGGAGAATATTTTGACAATATCTCACCAGTAGATGGCAAATCATTCACCAAAATACCTCGATCCACAGCAGAAGATATAGACTTGGCAATTGATGCCGCATGGGTGGCCGCAAAATCTTGGAACGCTTCTTCTGCAACGGAAAGAAGTAATATGCTTTTAAAAATCGCCGATAAAATAGAGCAAAATTTAGAAGTATTGGCAAGAGCTGAAACTTGGGATAATGGTAAAGCAATTCGCGAAACCAGAGCTGCAGATTTACCTTTGGCCGTAGATCACTTTAGATATTTTGCAGGAGTCATTAGAGCAGAAGAAGGATCGGTCAGTGAATTAGATTCTAATACAGTTGCATTAAATATAACAGAACCCTTAGGTGTCGTAGGTCAAATTATACCATGGAATTTCCCCTTATTAATGGCTACGTGGAAATTAGCGCCGGCATTGGCCGCAGGTAACTGTGTGGTACTTAAGCCTGCAGAACAAACCCCGGTAGCAATTTTAATATTAATGGAAATCATTGAAGGTATTCTACCAGATGGTGTTCTAAACGTGGTAAACGGTTTTGGTGCAGAAGCAGGCAAACCATTGGCATCTAGCCCAAGAATAGACAAAATTGCCTTTACAGGAGAAACTACAACCGGGCAATTAATTATGCAGTATGCTTCTAAAAATATTACACCCGTTACATTAGAACTTGGCGGTAAATCTCCGAATGTATTCTTTGAGAGTATTATGGATGCCGATGATGATTTTTTCGACAAGTGTTTGGAGGGTGCGAATATGTTTGCATTAAACCAAGGCGAAGTTTGTACTTGTCCGTCACGTATGCTAGTTCAAGAAAGTATTTATGATAAGTTTATAGAACGTGTAATCGAACGCACCAAGGCAATTAAAATGGGGCACCCCTTAGACCCTAACACCATGATGGGTGCTCAAGCTTCTAACGACCAATTTGAAAAAATTCTTAACTACATACAAATAGGTAAAGAAGAAGGTTGTGAAGTTCTTACTGGTGGCGAGCAAGCATATAATGAAGGTTTAGAAGGTGGCTACTATGTTCAGCCGACGATATTAAAAGGACATAATAAGATGCGTGTTTTTCAAGAAGAGATTTTTGGTCCCGTGCTTTGTGTTACAACCTTCAAGGATGAAGCAGAAGCGATTGAAATTGCTAATGACACTTTGTATGGACTAGGTGCCGGCGTATGGACAAGAGATACTCACCAAGCATATCAAATTTCTAGAGCTATAAAAGCAGGTAGAGTTTGGGTAAACTGTTATCATTTATACCCTGCACACGCTCCTTTCGGCGGATACAAAAAATCAGGGATCGGTAGAGAAAATCACAAAATGATGTTGGCTCACTATCGTCAAACCAAAAACATGCTAATCTCTTACGATAAGAAAAAAATGGGATTCTTTTAAACAACAAAAATTATATGAAAACTAAGCGAGTATTAGTAACCGAAGAAGCAGCTGCTGTAATCTCAGAGCTCAAAAAGAAGCATGGCGAACTTATGTTTCACCAAAGTGGTGGTTGCTGCGATGGCTCTGCGCCAATGTGTTTTGAGAAAGGTGAATTAATGCTCGATGATAACGATGTATGCCTAGGCAGAATTGAGGGGTGTGACTTTCATATGTCGCGAGATCAATTTGAATATTGGAAACACACTCAACTCACCATTGATGTGACCCCTGGTATCGGTTCAAGTTTTTCATTAGAAATACCCATGGGTATTCGATTCTTAATCAAATCTAGATTGTATTCTGAAGAAGAAGCCGAACATTTAGAACCGATTAGAATTGGAGCCTAGAAATAATAAGTAATAGATACAAGTCCTGATGATTTTCATCGGGACTTGTTATTTTCAACCGTTAGTAGTTTTGTAGTAAATTTGTGATATTAATTTATACCTGTGAACATCTCAATAAAAAAAATACTTATAGCCCCTTTTGTATTTCTAGTCCGTTTTTACCAAGTGGCAATATCCCCATATACTCCCGCTACATGTAGATACTCACCAACGTGTTCTCAGTATACTTTAGAAGCATTAAAAAAGCACGGTTTATTTAAAGG
>JANQUX010000245.1 GCA_030730545.1 Maribacter sp.
TCATGGTTTTTTCTATGCACAGTTGCAGCTTCATAAAGTAGCTCCATTAAAGGCATATTATATATTTCTAAAATTTCTTCTTTTGACCAATTGTGTCTTGCTTCGCTCATATAATCTTAGGTTGTTACCAGGGTTCAAAAATAACGGAATTTAAATTGAAAAAATAATTGGTAGGTTTTAAAAAAATTACCACACCGCTACATCTGTTCTCTTTTAACTACGTTTATTCGTTTTTACTTACTAAAATACTCACTGCATTACCGCCAAAACCAACTGCGTTTACCAGTACTTTTTTAATATTTCTACTTTTAGGTTTTGCCTCTAGAAATGGCACCGAGATCATCTTATTATGTTGCAACATTAAAACTGCCAACTCTAGATTTAGCATCCCCGAGGTTGCGAAGGTGTGACCAATTTTCCATTTGTTAGAAGTTAATTGAGGCATGTAATCCCCAAAAACTTCTTGAATTGCATTGTATTCTGATGAATCTCCTTTTATTGTACCCGGCGCATGCATTACAATGGCATCTACCTCAGCAACATCTAAATCGCCCAAAGCCATTTTCATAGATTTCTGAAAACATACCGCGTTTGCTGAAATAGACGTGTTATGTTTCAATATTGCTGTTGCATAGCCTACTCCGTCTATTATTGCCAAGGCATTTTTTACCACTCCCGTTTCTAGACAAGCGACTGAAGCTGCTTCGCCTAAAATCATGGTATTGTATTCTTTTTTTAAGTTTAGTGCTTGGCAAGGGTAGTTTCGGCTACGCTCAACTACCGTTGAGATATCGACTACCGAACTAGAATTTGACTCGGGTGCTTTTGCGTAAATTTTCAATGCCTTCATTTGGGCAATGGTGAAATTGGTCAGCGGAGCTTCACTGGCACCGACCAAAAACTTAGTTGCCATTCCGCTATTTAGCCAAGCCACTCCATTCAATACCGAATGCAAGCCTGTTGAACAGGTAATGGAATGAGATATTTCTGGTCCGGTTGCGCCTAAATCATGAGATACCCATGAAGAAATATTACCCAATGTAGTTGTTGGCGAACTTAAAGTTGATGAAATACCTGTTTCTAAATACTCTGAATGATACTGCTCAAATAACTTGGTTGCCCCACGAGACGAGCCCATGTTAATTCCGAATTCAGC
>JANQUX010000246.1 GCA_030730545.1 Maribacter sp.
CATCTATAAGATTATCTCTTTTTGCGATACCTATAGTATCTACAAAATTACGAATAGATTCTGGAGTGTATCCTCTTCTTCTTAGTCCAGAAATGGTAGGCATTCTTGGATCATCCCATCCAGTTACCACTCCCTTTTCTACCAATTGCGCCAATTTACGCTTACTTACTACGGTGTGGCTTAAATTACGACGAGCAAACTCACGTTGTTTAGGTCTTACTTTAGTTTCATCATATACTTGATCTAAAAACCAGTTATATAACTCTCGGTGCATTGCGAATTCTAACGTACAGAACGAATGAGATACTTGCTCTATATAATCGCTTTCACCATGTGTCCAATCATACATCGGGTAAATACACCAATCGGTATTTGTTCTGTGGTGTGCTTTATGTAGAATACGATACATAATTGGATCGCGCATCAACATATTAGAAGAAGCCATATCAATTTTGGCTCTCAATACATGAGTGCCTTCATTAAACTCACCGTTTTTCATCTTTTCGAAGAGCTCTAAATTTTCTTCGATAGATCTATTTCTATTCGGACTATCGGTACCCGGTTCTGTAGGCGTACCTTTTTGGATAGCCATATCTTCAGAAGACTGATTATCGACATAAGCTTTGCCTTGTTTCACCAATTCAACGGCCCAATCATATAATTGTTGAAAATAATCAGAGGCATACCGTTCGGTATCCCACTTAAATCCCAACCATTCTACGTCTTTTTTGATAGCATCTACGAATTCTTGCTCTTCTTTTGCAGGGTTGGTATCATCAAACCTCAGATTTACAGGTGCATTGTATCTAAGACCTAAACCAAAGTTTAAGCAAATAGAACTTGCGTGCCCAATATGAAGGTAACCATTAGGTTCTGGAGGAAAACGAAAACGTAATTCGTCTTTGGTATAACCATTTACCAAGTCCTCTTCAACAATTTGTTCAATAAAATTCAAAGACTTCGATGTCTCGCTCATGTCATTATTTTTCAAGCTACAAAAGTAGCAAAATTGCCTTAAATGGCGGGTTTAAAATAGATACACCTTACATAAAATGCGTTTCACAACAGAAATCTTCCTTCCGACAACATAAAATTCCCCTTCGTCGTATTTAATAACATATTTGTCTAAGAAATGATGGAAATGTATAATAACTTATGAACCGTCTTTTCAACCGTAGTGGCCCCCATAACTACAAATACCTATGAAAACTTTGAACAAACTTACCGTATTTACAGCACTATCCATGCTATTCTGCGCTTTTCAATTATCTGCGCAAGCAATAGTAATTAATGCTCCAGAACCTGCAGACAATCCGAACCTGTCAGGTAGTACCCCTTGGTCTGCCGTTTGTGCAGGTAATGGTGGTTTCAACGAATATTTTGTCAACATCACTTGGATAGGTACCGCCAATGCAGGCAACGAGTTTATTCTCGAATTATCTGATGCTAGTGGTAGCTTTGCTACCCCAGTAACTTTGAAAACTATTACAGATCAAAATACCGTAAAGGATTTTGATACTAGTTTTGCGATACCTACCGACACTCGTGGAGAAGGATATAAGATGAGGGTTAGAAGCACAGACCCGGTAAAATTAGGTAACGAATCTGCGGCCTTCAATATGTATTATATGGACGTTACCTCCAATTTAAATATTAGCGAATTAGGTAACGGAGTTCCACCGGGTACCGTTTGTAGTACAGGTGCGATTACGTTACGAGTTGATAACATTGCCAACCCAGAAACCTATCAGTATATTTGGTTTAGAAGCGGTACAGAATTAACTACCGAAACAGGTCATACTTTAAACGTGACGCAATCGGGTATGTACAATGTATATATTGATTACGGACCAAGATGTACTGGGTCTGGTAATACAGATTCGAATATTGTCGATGTCACTATCGGCGGTTCTGGAACCGGTATTGCAGTTACTGCCCCGACCAAAACTTCTTTATGTAGTACCGATACAGAAATGTTAAGTATAGACCAAACTAATGCTTCTTGGAGTTACCAGTGGTTTAAAGACGATGTTGAGATTATCGGTGCAACAGCAACTTCATATAATGTGAATGCTGCGAATGCAGGTTTCGAAGGAGATTATGCTGTAGAAATTTCTGGAACAGGTATCTGTAATGAAAGATCGGCAGTGGTTGCTATAACCAATGCAGAATTATATACTGTATCCGTAGAGAATGAAATCAATATGGTTTTATTGCCTACACAAAACGAAGTATTGTCAGTTACAACAACAGCGGTTACGCCAAGTTATAAGTGGTTTAGAAATGCTGTTGAAATTACTGGTGAAACAAATAGTACACTTACAATTACCGAAGATGGTGAGTATTATGCAGAAGTTACCCAAACAGGCGGCGCTTGTTCAGTATCTTCTAAAAACTCTGAGGTAACTACAGTAGTATCTCCTGCTTCTTTTGAAATGACCATAAATTATACCGATGCGTATACATCTTGTGAAACTACAAATACAATATTGGGTGTTGAGCTTATAAACGCTGTTGCTGCAGATGGTTCTAAAACAGATGTAACTAGTTCTTTACTTTCCGGATTTACCTATGAGTGGAGTAAAGATGGTGTAGCTATTAGTGGTGCAACTAGCAACAGTATTAGTTTGGCTTCAAATTCTGAAAATGGTGATTACGATTTAAATGCGGTAGTTGGTGGTTTCAATGTAGATTCTAATGTTTTACCTGTTCAATTATTAACTAATGAAACAGTAAGTATTACAAGTTCAGGAACTGTTTTCTGTAGCGGTGGCGAAACCATTACATTAAGCACAACCACCGACTTAAGTTCAGCTACATATCAATGGCAACTAGACGGAGCCTCTATTAATACTACAGACGGGGTATTAACACTTTCTACTGCCGGTACATATACTTTAGCGATAGATAGAGATGGTTGTTCTCTTATCTCTAATGAGATTGTGGTAACACCATTAGATGAAAACCTAATTACCCTTGATCCGGGTACGGAAATAGTTATGCCAGAAGGTACTTCTAGAGTAGTTACGGCAAGCGGAGGAACTGCGTACAGATGGTTAGATGCCAATGCGGTAGAATTAAGTAACTCTGATAGTATCACTTTTACTGAAGCCGGTAGTTATACCCTAATAGCTTCTATTGATAATTGTGAGATTGTTAGACAGATAGAGGTAACCTATTTAGACACCTTTAAAGTGCCTAATGTAATTACCGTGAACGGAGATGGTATTAATGATCAATGGATTATACCAAACTCTTATTCTAATAAAGCCGATGTCAATGTAATTATCTACAATGAACAAGGACAAGAAATTGTAAACGAATTCGATTATAAAAATAACTGGCCGCAGTCAACTACTGCGTTCACCAAACAAAACATGGTATTCTATTATAAAATTAGAAATGCCAGTGAAGTACTTAAACAAGGTACGATCACAGTAATACGTTAAGCTCACCATGCTAAAGAAAAGTGTTTTATATCTATTGTTATTTGTGTTAGCTATCATGAAGGTTAGCGGGCAAGAGGAAAATCCGTTTGTATCATACGATGTTCCTGCCCAGAACCTTTTAAAGTATAACCGATTCTTAATCAACCCAACGTTTTCAACGGTTAGGGAAGACAAATCTTATATCAATTTGTTACACCGAAACCAATCGGTACAATTTGATGATAACAATCAAAACTATTTCTTAAGCTATAGTGGACGTATCAATGATAAAACCGGATTAGGTCTTAGTCTGTATTCTCAAAGAGAAGGTATCTTAAGTAACTTTGGTGTGTTGGCAAATTATGCCTACGGTATTAAATTGAACGACAAGAGTAATTTTACTTTTGGCGCAAACGTTTCTTATTACCAAAGTGGATTTGATAACGGTAGAGCATCTACTGTAGAAGAGGATCCTTTTTTAGCCGGACTGCAAGATCAGAACCTTTTATCATTTCAGCCTGGCCTTAACCTTTCTTACGGTAAGTTCGATGTTGGTGTTTTTGCTGAAAACCTTTTTGATTATAATTTAAAAACGAGCGAATCGGTAACGGAGTTTAAAGACAAAACTTACTCAGGCCACTTACAATATACCCATCAGTTTGAAAATCAGGATGGTATTTTTGAGCAAGGTCGTTTAATGCCTTTGGCAAGAGTTAGAAAAGTAGGAGAAGAAGATGTTACTTTAGGTGGAAGTTTAATTCTTGATCTTCCAAAATTAGGATGGATCCAAGGTGGATATGATAGTTTTTACGGTGCAGCCGCAGGTGTAGGTTTTAACCTTAACCAAAGAATTTCTTTAGGCTATACCATGGAAAAAGGATTGTCTAACAACTTTGATAATTTCGGAGTTACCCATGAGATATCATTTGCCTATTCATTCTCTCCGAACCTTACTGAAGACAGGGTAATGTTAGAAGATGATTTTGAAGATGATTTAGTGCAAAATGATGAGGAGCCTGAGAATATTGCAACGAATGAAGAAATAGAAGAGTTGAAGATGAAATTGGCAGAAAACGATGCTATAATCGAAGAGTTGATGTTTCGTCAAGATTCTTTAGAAGCTATTCGTCAATCTGATTTAGAAAGACGTTTTGCTATGGTAATGCGTATGGTTCGTAATGAAACCAACGGGGAAAGACCCGACTTAGAGAATAAAGCAAAAGAGCTTTTTCTTGATGAGAATGGTAACACTGAAGTTGCTTCTAGCTATAACCCGAGTAATTCCGGAGATTTAAATGACGATAGTTATAATCCAAGTAATTCAGGTCAGTCGGTTGCTAGTAATTCAGCTAATCAAACACAACAAGATAGGGTAGCAGTGGTAACAAACGAAAGAAAAGACCCTGTAGCAGAAAGACATGAAGTAGCAGAAACAAATACGGATACGAATTCTTCTGTTGATAACAGATTTAAAGAACAAGTGCAGCCAAAAGATGCTGTAGTTGCAAATAGACCAAGAAACACAAACACTCCTGTTGCTAAAGCAACAAGAGAAGTAGCTCAAGACGGAGTGAAAAGTCAAAGGTTTAAAGACTTGCCAGATGTTACAGACGGGTACTATGTAGTTGCCAATGTATACAAAGGTGGGCAGTATATGAATAGCTTTATCGATGACCTTAATGAACAAGGTATTAATGCCGACTATATTGATAACCCTAATACAGGTTTAAAGTATGTATACTTACAACGGTATGATACTTTTGCAGAAGCTGTAGCGGCGCACGATAATAAACTGAACGGTACATACGATGGTGCCACTTGGATTATGAATGTTGACAACAGATACACCAATGAGGCTTATGCTAGTAATGTAAATAAGATCAAAGAGAAATCTTCTAAGTATGACTCTAGTGTTCTTACCTCAAGTGAAGTGGTAAGAGATAATGTAGATTCTAGAGAAGTCGATTCAAAATCTTATGTTATTGAAGGTGCCGGTTCTGGTTATTATCTTATTGCAAATGTATTCGCCAACCCTAAGAATGCAAAACGATTTGTTGCCTTGCTAAATTCATTCGGATTAAGTGCGAGTTACTTCATCAACCCTAAGAACAATTACAGATACGTATACCTTAAAAAGCACGACTCTTGGACCAAAGCTTTAATCTCTTACTACTCTAAGCTAAACGACGCTTACAATGAGAAGATGTGGATAATGAGGGTCAACCATGAACTGCTGGTTTAGAACGACTATAGGTTAACTTAAAGATTATGCAAAGACCTTATCATCT
>JANQUX010000247.1 GCA_030730545.1 Maribacter sp.
GCTTAAACCAAACAACATTCATGAAAAAACTATTCCTTTTTGTATGCCTAATTTTCATAGGGGAAATTTACGCTCAGCAAATTCTAAATGAAAAAGAAAGAGCTCAGGTAATAGATGAAATTTTAGACGACCGTTTTAATAATTTGCTCCCTGAACTTATGGATGCCGCAGATTTAGATATGTGGGTGGTTATCTCACGAGAATACAATGAAGATCCAGTAATTAAGACAATGCTTCCGGCTACGTGGTTGAATGCTCGTAGAAGAACTATTCTTTTGTTTTATAGAGATAAGGCGAAGAATACTATTGAGAAGTTGGCTGTAGCCCGTTATAATGTTGGTAAGAATATTGTTTCTGCTTGGGATAAGGAGAAAGAACCAAATCAGTGGACACGGTTAATGCAATTGATATCAGAGAGGAATCCGAAGAAAATCGGACTTAATTATTCTACAGACCACAATATTGCAGATGGCTTGGTAAAGACAGATTATGAAGAGTTCATGGCAAATCTTCCTAAAAAATACACTTCAAAAGTGACTTCAGCAGAGCAACTAGCTGTTCGTTGGATCGAAACAAGGTCTGAGCGTGAAATGGTTATTTACGACCAATTAGTAGATATTACACATGATATTATCGCTGAAGCTTTTTCTGAGAAAGTAATTACTCCGGGCGTAACGACTACCTCAGATGTGGTGTGGTGGATGCGTCAAAAAGTGACGGATTTAGGATTGGAAACTTGGTTTCATCCAACTGTAGATGTACAACGAAGTGAAAAAGATAAAGCAAGTGAATTTTACTCGTTTGCAGATAAACCAGATGATATGGTCATTTTACCTGGAGACTTAGTGCATTGCGATTTCGGAATCACATATTTACGTTTAAATACGGATTGTCAAGAATTGGCGTATGTTCTAAAACCAGAAGAAACTTTAGCTCCAGATTTTTTGGTAAACGGACTTAAAGATGGTAATAAGTTGCAAGATTTTTTGACAAGTAATATGATTAAAGGTAGGTCTGGTAATGATATTTTAGCCAAATCATTAAAGGAGGCTAAAGCCGCAGGATTAAAACCATCTATATATACGCATCCATTAGGGTTGTACGGTCATTCTGCAGGTACAACAATCGGTATGTGGGATTCTCAAGGTGGTGT
>JANQUX010000248.1:0-746 GCA_030730545.1 Maribacter sp.
TTACAGCATATTCTGGGTCAAGACCGTTACTAAAGAAAAAAGAAAGATTAGGTGCAAACTCATCAATATGCATACCTCTAGAAAGATAATATTCTACAAAAGTAAAGCCATTAGCTAGTGTAAATGCTAATTGACTAATTGGGTTCGCCCCTGCTTCGGCAATATGATAACCAGAAATAGAGACCGAATAAAAATTACGGACTTGCTGATCTATAAAGTACTGTTGTACATCGCCCATTAAACGCAATGAAAATTCCGTAGAAAAAATACAGGTATTCTGTGCTTGATCTTCTTTTAGTATATCTGCCTGTACCGTACCTCGAACCTTCGACAATGCATCTGCCTTTAGTTCGGCATATACATCTGCTTTTAAAACTTGGTCGCCTGTTACACCTAATAGAAACAAACCAAGTCCATCATTACCTTCTGGCAACTCACCAGCATAGGTTGGGCGTTTAGCTCCTAAATTATTATAGATGGCTTCAATTTTTTTGTTTACTTCAGCAATTAGTCCGTTTTCCTCAATATACTTCTCACATTGCTGATCGATGGCGGCGTTCATAAAAAATGCGGCAATAGTCGCTGCAGGACCGTTTATCGTCATTGAAACTGAAGTAGTCGGCGCACATAAATCGAATCCGGAATATAATTTTTTGGCATCGTCTAAACAGCAAATACTAACTCCTGAATTCCCGATTTTTCCGTAAATATCTGGTCGATCACCTGGATCTTCACCATATAGAGTT
>JANQUX010000248.1:756-1148 GCA_030730545.1 Maribacter sp.
ATAAAGTTACCGAATCAAAAGCAGTAGATAAGCGAGCTGCCGGTAATCCTTTAGAAACATAATGAAAACGCTTATTAGTTCTTTCTGGTCCGCCCTCACCAGCAAACATTCTGGTTGGGTCTTCCCCTTGCCTTTTGAAAGGAAAAACACCAGCCGTAAAAGGAAATTCTCCTGGTACGTTTTCCTGCAAAGACCATTTTAATATATCTCCCCAGCCTTCGTACTTAGGTAAAATTACTTTTGGTATTTGTGTCTGCGATAAAGATTTGGTCGTTGTTTCTACCTTCACCTCTTGACCCCTAACTATGTAGGTGAAAAAATCTCCTTCATAATTAGCTTTCTTTTCATGCCACTCCTCTATTATTTTTTTATTATGTGGGTCAAGGTCTAAC
>JANQUX010000249.1 GCA_030730545.1 Maribacter sp.
GGTATGCGAAACTTTAGTTTTATTTTTTGAACTAATAACAACGGTACCTGCTGCTGCATCGCCCAATCGCTGCCTTTTTTCAGAAAAAAGAATAGTTAAAATGCCTATTGACCCAACAAAGATCCAGATATCGACCAAACGAAGCATCCAACGAATCAAATAATTGCTCCAATTTACAGGTGATCCATCAACCGATACCACTCTCATTTTCATAATCATTTTCCCTACAGTTCTACCGTTAAAAATTATATGCATCAATAGACTGTAAAACATTGCTGGTAAAGATATTAAGCCTACGATGCCTCTCTGCGTCCATCCGTCATCATAAATATAACCAATGGCATCACCAATTAAATCGACCAGTATATAGTAGAGATATAAAATAAATGCATCTATAAAAAATGCCACAATTCGTTCACCAATACCTACAATTGTATAATTAAGGTTCACATTTTGCGTTGTATTGATTTGGAGGTTATTCATTAAGTCTTAAATTTAACAAGGTAAAATTAGTTTATGCGCGAAGCTGCTTTTGTGAAGCAAAATAAGGAAAAATGGATAGCATTCGAAAATGCTATGAACCTTGGTGCTACTTCAAACCCAGATGAGCTTGCCAATGGCTATATTCAATTAACTAATGATTTAGCCTATGCGCAAACGTATTACGCAGAAAGTAAGACTTTATTGTATTTAAACGAATTAGCTTCTAAAGCCCACCAAAAAATTTATAAGAATAAAAAAGAAAGCAAAAACAGAATTGTTAGCTTTTGGTTGACCGAATTCCCGCTCTTTTTTAAACAATATCATAACACACTGGGCATAGCTTTTTTAATATTCATAATAGCATCTGCCATTGGTTCATTATCTGCATTGAACGATGCTACTTTTGTACGTTTAATTTTAGGTGATGCCTATGTAAACGAAACCCTTAATAATATTGCCAACGGCGATCCTGCCGCCATATACAAAGGTGGTAGTGAAATCGGCTCATTTTTAGGTATTACCATTAATAATATTCGAGTTGCATTTCTTGCCTTTGCATTTGGGGTGATTACCAGTATCGGCACTGGTTATATTCTTTTTAGTAACGGTGTTATGCTTGGTGCTTTCATTACTTTCTTTTATACGAAAGGGGTTTTCTTTGAGGCAAATAAGCAAATATGGCTACATGGTACCATAGAAATTTCAGTGATCATCATTGCTGGCTGCGCTGGTTTAATTATGGGCAACAGCATACTGTTTCCGAAAACATATTCTAGACGCGTATCTTTTATGAAGGGTGCTAAAGACGGACTAAAAGTTGTGGTAAGTACGATCCCGTTTTTTATCATCGCCGGTTTTATTGAAGGTTTTATTACACGATATACCGGTATGCCCAATTGGTTGGCTTTTCTAATAATTGGCGCTTCTTTATTCTTGATTATATTTTATTACATCGCATACCCAATCATACTTAATAACCAAAATGAAAGACAATTACATACCGTTAAGGGTAAATCGTGATTTTGGCGGAATCGTATCCGTTTATTTCGACTTCTTTAAACAGAATATTAAAAACTTTACCAATGTTTTTATCAGTTACAATGGTGTTTTTTTAATAGGACTTTTAATAACTAGCTATTTATTGGTATCTGGATTTATGGGTATGATTGCGCAAGAATCTGGCAATAATTCTTTTGGCGGAGGTAATGAATTCGAACAAGATTATTATATTTATTTAGGTATTGGCGGATTTTTATTCTTCATCATTTTCTTGGGTATTGCCTTCTTAAACTATTCGCTATCTACGAGTTACATGATTAAATATGTAGAAACCAGAGATAATACCGTAGATAAAAAAGAAGTTTGGGAACTTGCAAAAAGCCAATTCGGAAATATCTTTGTATTCGTATTATTGCTGATACCGATATACTTCGTTTTTATTATTGCGGCTATTATTTTAGCCATTATACCCATTTTAGGAATTTTTGCACAATACATTGTACAATTCTTTTTAACCGCTTGGGTAGGTGTTTCATTCTTTGATATGCTTGAAAAGAAAAAAGGTGTTACCGAAGCATTAGGCGAAGGTTGGAAATTAGTAACTACTAACTTCTGGAAATCTGTAGGTGTTAATTTTATCATGGGTCTTTTACTAGGCATGTTACTGATAATTGCCCTAATTGTACCTGGTATTATTATCGGTGTTTATACCTTTCATGTAGTAGAAAACAATGTAGATTACTCCCACTCTATCGTTTCGACCATAGTGTATACTTTAGGCACTTGTATCGTATTAATTATTGCAGTGTACGGTCAATGTCTTACCCAATTCGTAAATGGCGTATTATATTATGCTTTACATGAAAAAACATACAACGAAAACACCAGAGCTACTATTGAACAAATAGGTCAAAACGATTAAGTTGAAGCATACTTTTCTCCTCATATTCTTTCAGTTATTGGCGCTATGCTCTTTTGCACAGGGCACGAACGATAGTGTCATAAAAATTGACTCTTCGTCTGTACTGACTTTAAGAACTATTGACGATGATCTTTCTGAAAAATATACGGGCGACGAGTTTAACTACACCTTTAAAACGGGCGAATCTCAAAACCTGTTAGCGCGTTTTATAAATTGGGTCGGGCAAGGACTGAGCAATATTTTCGGTATTAATATATCGCCTCAGTTATTAAAAATCATTGAATACATCATTTACTTTTTATTGGTAATTTTAGCTATTTACCTCATTGTAAAAGTTCTGATCAATGAAAATTTCAATTCACTTTTTCAGAAAAAAGCGAAAATAATCAATGATATCAACTTAACAGAAGAGCATATTGAAGGTATCGACATTAACAATCTTCTCAGTACTGCTTTAGAACAAAAAGATTACAGACTTGCTATTCGTTATCAGTTTTTGCTCACGTTACAAAAGCTATCTAAAAGTGATATTATAGAATGGCATTTTGATAAAACAAATTCAGACTATTTCAATGAAATCGAACAACCAGAAATAAAAAAAGGATTTAAGAAAATAGCCTACCTGTACGATTATATCTGGTATGGCGAGCAGCGTATAGATAACCTTAAATACACAAAATCGGTTTTAGATTTCGAATCGATCAACAAACAAATTCAATCATAATTTGGGTAAGCGTTCTAAAATAATACTTGGGCTTTTGATTGCGGTGCTAATTGGTATCATCGTAACCGAAATAGTACGCCCTAGACCGATAAATTGGAGTCCGTCGTTTACCTCTGTTGCGAAAATTCCGTTTGGTTGCTTTGTACTTTTCAATGAACTGCCTTCCATATTTCCGAACAGCGAAATTGAACCTGTTGAAAAGAGTATATACGATGTACTTATTGAGCGAGATTCTACAATACCCTCAAACTACTTAATAATCAATGATTATATCTATTTAGATGAACAAGAAACAAATCAAGTTTTAAAATATGTAGCCAATGGCAATCAAGTTTTTATAGCCAGTAGCAATCTTACAGGGCAATTAGCAGATACCTTGAACATTGAAATTACACAACAATATGAAATTCAAGAAGACTCCGTTAGAGCGTCTTTCTCCAATCAGAATTTTAAACAAGAACACTTCTATTTTGAAAGAGGAGTAAATCTTGCCTATTTTGTTAGTGTTGATACAGCAAACACAGAAATACTCGGACACATACAATTCAAATCCTCAACATTTTTAGAGAATAATAAGGATGAAATTAAAGTGAAACCCAATTTTATACAAACATCTTTTGGTGAAGGAAGTTTCATTATCAATACCTTGCCCGTCGCATATACCAACTATTACATATTGGGTGATAATAGTAACTACAGTACACAAAGTTTTTCGTATTTAAATGATCATCTTTTATATTGGGATGATTATAAAAAATCTGGCAGAAAAGTTATAACCTCGCCTATGCGATTCATATTAAATCAACCTGCATTAAAATGGAGCTATTACTTACTGGTCGTGGGCTTACTACTTTTTGTAATCTTTAAAGCCAAAAGAGAACAGCGTATAATCCCTATTATAAAACCTTTAGAAAACTCTTCTGTAGAATTTGCAAAAACTGTTGGATCACTATATTATCAACATAGAGATTATGCTAATTTGAACGATAAAAAAATCACCTATTTTTTAACCTACGTTAGAAATAGATACTATGTAAACACCACAGTTTTGGATGAAAGTTTCATTACTCAATTAAGTGCTAAAGCAGGAAAATCTAATGAGGAAACAAAAACTCTAATAGACCTCATACTTAGTCTAAAAAATAAACCTATTCATACTGAACAAGACTCATTGGCCCTGGTTCAGAAAATAAATACATTTAAACAATCTTATGGAAGATAATACACAAGATGAAAACAACGTAGAATTTAATTCGCGTATAGACCTTACAAAACTACAGGAATCTGTAGCAAGGGTGAAATCTGAATTAGGAAAAGTAATTATCGGTCAGCAAGAAATGATCGAATTATTGATAGTTTCTATTCTAGCGAACGGTCATTCTCTTATTGAAGGTGTACCAGGTGTAGCAAAAACAGTGACCGCCAAACTCTTGGCAAAAACAATGAACGTAGATTTTAGCAGAATTCAATTTACGCCAGATCTAATGCCTAGCGATATTCTGGGTACCTCTATATTCAACGTAAAGACCTCTGAATTTGAATTTAAAAAGGGACCTATATTTTCAAATATTATTTTGATTGATGAGATAAACCGTGCGCCTGCAAAAACCCAAGCTGCTCTTTTCGAAGCTATGGCAGAACGACAGATTACTATAGATGGAAATGAATTTCAAATGCAGCCTCCGTTTTTAGTGTTTGCCACTCAAAACCCAATTGAACAAGAAGGCACCTACCGATTGCCAGAAGCTCAATTAGACCGTTTTCTTTTTAAGATAAATGTACACTACCCTACTTTAGAAGAAGAAATACAAATTTTAGAAAACAAGCATCAACAGAAAAATACCAATGTAGAAGCATTGATAGATTCTGTTCTATCTGCCAAACAAATTGCTGCTTATCAATTAGTAATAAAAGATATTATCGTTGAAGATAATTTATTGAAGTACATAGCTGCTATTGTCAACAATACAAGAACTAATGCCAATTTATATTTAGGTGCTTCACCAAGAGCTTCTATAGCCATACTAGATTCCTCTAAAGCGGTTGCAGCTATCAATGGCAGAGACTTTATTACTCCCGATGATATCAAGAAGGTAGTGGGTCCTATTTTAGGGCATAGAATTATATTAACTCCTGAACGAGAAATGGAAGGCTATACCGCACAAAAAATGATCAGTGACCTTATTCAAACTATCGAAATTCCTAGATAAATTATTGTGAAAAAGGTATTCAAAAATATATTTCTTCAAAAGAGATTCTTCCTGGTATTAACCGGCATCATCTTGTGCTTTTTAGTATCCTATATTTTTGAGAATATCTCATTTATGGCCAAACTTCTGTTCTATCTATTTTTAGCATTAATAATTGTTGATGTCATTCTTCTGTTTTTATCAAAAGGAAACATTGTTGCCGATAGAATTGTACCTGATAAACTTTCTAATGGCGATGAAAATAATATTAAAATACAAGTTACCAAT
>JANQUX010000250.1:0-2863 GCA_030730545.1 Maribacter sp.
ATAGAACTATTCCCCGATGACAAATTCAATATTGCTAAAAAGGTAACTCCGTTCTTCTCGATTACAAATGCAGCATCAGACGAAAGAAAGAAAAAACAGCAGCTGGCAAATATGAACACCGTTGTTACTAAAAAGAAGTCTGAAAGCAAGGCCGAAAAACAAGCTACACCGAAACAGATTGAGGTAGTTAAAGCAGAAAATAAAGCCGAAAGTAAACCTGAACTTAGAGCTAGTTTTGATGGAAGAAATATTTCATACACCAAAGAATTCGAATTCGAATCTGAGAATCTTATTGTACAAATTTGGGACCATGGCAGACAAGATGGTGATATTGTATCTATCTATCTAAACGGTGTACAAGTTGTTAAAAAGTACTATTTGACCTACTGGAAAAAGGAGTTCAAAATAAAACTTGACCCTAAAAAATCTAACGATCTATTCCTTTATGCGCATAATTTAGGAAATTCGCCACCAAATACGGTTTCGGTAGAAATATCTGACGGTAAAAATTCTGAAAATATAGTTTTGAACTCCGATCTACAAAGTTGCGAGGCGGTATTGATCAGTGTAAGATAAGTTATGCTTTCATAAACTGAATTAGGTAAGCGATTAGGATACTTACAAAAAGACCCATATTTACTTTGGCAAAATCATTGACCACCATTTTATAGGTTTTTTTCAGTTCTCCTTTCTTTAGGCGGTAGCTTATAGCAATTTCCCTACCTGCCAAAATTCCGATAAATGCCCAAGTAGTGCTCATTGGTATGGTATTTACTGTCGTAAAAAAGAATAACAAAAGACCATAGCAAGCATCGATTATTGTTGCCGAACGTATATGCTGAGTATTCGATTTTTGATTCACTATACCTTGAATCTTACCTCCTTTCGAATTAAATATATACGCCATTATGAGCAGAATGAACGCTAATGAAAATACAAGTTCATATAATGACAATTGCCTTGGAAGGAATACGAAAATATTGGCAAAATCTTGTATTAACCACTGCGACCAAAGAAAGCCTGTTGAAAACCATTGTGCAACTAACCAATACGGACGCTGTTTTTTCTTATCCATTAATCGGATTGAAGCCGGAGATTCAAATTTTTTCGTCAAAAGTAAATACAAGACAAATGCGATAACGAAGGCAAGTGAATAACCGAATACAGATTTAAGTATCATTTTTTCTATCAATTGGCTCGATGAAAAAACACTTAAAATCATAAATGTCGTACTTGCAGGTATACCAAAACGGGTAATTACCATTAAAGAGATCGGTGCCAACAAATACCACCACGGCATTGGATCGGGCAGCGGAATATTCGACAACCTGCCATAAGAAACATCGCCACCGTTTATATACCAGCCATAAACCAAGGTAACGGTCAAAATAGAGCCGGCAAAGGCCCATAAAAGCCACCATTTAACTTTTGCGTTAGAGGTAATGAACGTACCTAATGTTTGTATAACATCATTAGCGATTACGGCATATGCCGCTACAATAAAACCTATATAAACAATGTATTGCTCCATTTATGATTTTGATATATAGTCTTTTTTTCTACTAACAATCAACGCGTTGGTCTTTAAAAAATAAAGCCCGAAAGTAGTACTAAATTTGATGCTTCAATTTATTTTTCTAAAAATTTATCAATCACTTTTTATACTGTAAAAACATTTCGTAATATACTTTCTGCTATTTCTATTGTTCTTAAGCATGCCGCATAAAACAAACAGATGCCTATCTTTAAGCACAGTCTAAACGAACTCTATTTAGATAGCCAAACTATTATTAGCATAAATGCCATTTAAAACTTTCTTTGATGAACCTGATAATTATAAGAATCGATTTGATTTTTATGAGCAAGGCGGCTCACCACTATTGCTTGAAAAATTTATAGAAACTATAGAAGAGCAAAAAAATGACATTGAAGAAATCAACATTTCTTGGTATCTATATAACAATAAATATGTACATAATTACCTTAAAGAAATATCGCAGACCGGTATTATTGTAAATGTCATTACCATACCCTTAGAAGGGTATGACGGTTCAAAACCACAATACCTAAAACATCTTTATACCAAAGAACAAAGCACTAAAAAATTTACTAAATATGCTTTGGCAAGAGAAATTTTAGGTGAGATGTACAGAACAGAAAAATATCCAAATTTCAATTTGTATTTCTTCTCCCATCTTTATGTACGCAGTGCCTTTGTAAATAAGTTCTCTAGAGGGTCGCTACCCTATTCGTTACACATAAAAGCTGCCTATCTAAAAAAGAAAAATGGATACATTTTAGTTTTAAGCTCTTCTAATTTGGCTGTTAGAGATTTGGTAAAACATGAATCTATGGTCTGTATTGAAAACGAGCCACATTACGAAGCAAATGCCAAAGCATTTTTCATAGATCTACTACAAAACGCCATACCGATCAAAACCTTTAAGGGAGCATTGAACACTACTTGCAATACCTATAAGAAGATAGAATTCAAGAGTTCGAGACCTATACACATTACGGCTCCGTTTTATCATAATTCTGCCAACCAATTAGAAACTACGCTCTTTGAATATGTTTTAGCTGCTAGAACTAGAATTGTCATTTGCGCACAACATTTAGCCGCTTTCGACTATACATTCAATGCTAAACATCATTCTACAATTCAAAAAAATGAAAAAAGACGTGGTATTCTAGGGGCTGTGCTAGATATGGCGAACAAAGGTGTACCAGTTATCTGTTTATCACAAACATTTGCACCATCCCCTAAGGATGAGAAAAAATATAAAACGGTAAAATTTAGAAGACCCGCGAACATCGGTAATTTTCAAAAATTTTATACTGAGCTGATGCTTACCAAGAACAC
>JANQUX010000250.1:2873-5590 GCA_030730545.1 Maribacter sp.
CACCTCGTATTTTGTTAATGAACATCTACATTCTAAATTTATTATTATAGACGACATGCTCATTTATTGTTCTTATAATTTTACGCCAACGCAGTTCATCTTTTTAGATAAGGTCAATATTTCTAAATTCAAAAATATGCCCGATGTAAGTTATGAGGGCATTCATTGCGAAGTAGGTATGCACCTTGTTATTAAAGACCTAAATACCGTTACTGCTTTCGAAAAAAATGTACAGGAAATAATTAAAAATAAGGAAACCATACAAGTGAAATAGGTAAAAGCGGACTTGCATATTTAGAAAAAGCATTGATAAGTTTACGATACTATAAAAGCAATTTGAAATTCTAAAATGTATTTTTGTATTCATGGGATGTTTTCTAAAACCTTTTAGAGCATCTAACAAATTAAAGAATAGCACAAGAAAATGAATGTAGTATCCTTTTTTGCTGGAGCAGGCGGACTTGACCTTGGTTTTGAACAAGCGGGTTTTAATGTGATATGGGCAAACGAATATGATAAGGATATTTGGGAGACGTATAAAAAGAATCACCCCAATACCACATTCGACAATAGAAGTATTGTAGATATACCTGCGGATGATGTACCCGATTGTGACGGAATTATTGGTGGACCGCCATGCCAAAGCTGGAGTGCAGCCGGTGCAGCTAGAGGTATTCAAGATAAAAGAGGACAGCTATTCTACGATTTTATTAGAATATTGGAAGCCAAACAACCCAAGTTCTTCCTAGCAGAAAACGTAAGCGGAATGCTTATTGGCAAACATAGCGAGGCACTTAATGGCATTAAGAATCTTTTAAAAAATGCCGGTACAGGTTATGACCTTTCATTTAAAATGCTGAATGCGTCTGACTATAATGTACCCCAAGACCGAAAACGAGTGTTCTTTATAGGTATTAGAAAAGATCTGAATTTCAAATATGAATTCCCGACAGAGACCTTCCCTAAAATAACGCTTGAAACAGCTATTTCAGATCTAAAAGATACGGCAATACCTGCGCTAGAATTTAATAATACCAATGGCAAAAAGTGCAAGATAACCAACCATGAATATATGATCGGTGGCTTTTCGACCATGTATATGTCTAGAAATCGCGTTCGCAATTGGGACGAACAATCATTTACCATACAAGCAGGTGGCAGACATGCGCCGATACATCCGCAAGCACCAAAAATGAAGCTCATTGAAAAAGATGTTCGAGTATTCGTACCAGGAAAGGAGAATCTTTACAGAAGACTAAGCGTGCGAGAATGTGCTAGAATACAGACATTCCCCAATGATTTCACCTTCCACTACAAAAAAGTAGCGGCAGGCTATAAAATGATCGGTAATGCGGTACCCGTAAATTTGGCTAAATTTTTAGCCAGTAGTATTATGCATCAATTAAAGGCTAACGAAACTAGTAAAACTACAATAAAAGCAAGTGCTTATAACGCTGTAGAATAGCTACAAAACACGTGATAATTATTACACACTTTTTAGTTCTTTGCTTGCCTCATTTATTTTTGGCGGCATAAAATACATGAAAATCAACATGATCAGAAAATAAAGAACCGCAAAAATAGGATAGGTATTGTCACCTGCATCTGGTGAAATCGGTAGCATTACTAACGACATATTCAGCATCGATTGTATCACCAGTACACAAAGTCCGCTTTTAGTTCTAGCATACACAATGGTACACATACCAGCAGCGCCCATCATATTCAAAAATAATGGCCATACCGGTAAATCTTCAATTACTCCGACATTTATAAAAACAGAAGGTAGCCACCATAACGACCATACGAAACCAATAATTAGACTGGCATAAAATGGTTTTATAATTTTTGATAGCTCACGAACGGCATATCCGATCCAAACAACTTCACCTAGAAATGCCCAAGACAATAAGAATAATGTGAATTTTAATGTAGGTATATAGATCTCAAAATCAAGAATAGACATATCTCCATTATAGAAAGCTACAATTGATAAGGTTAGTAAACCTATTGAAAATGCGAATAGTAGACCAAATAGATACCATTTTGGGTGCACTTTCCAAATTAGCATAGGTCTAAATAAATTCTTTATTCCCTCAGTACCTTTTGTGATTTTTACAATAAAAAGCAATAAGAACATCAGTGCATAAAAGCGACCATTGGTATAAGGAAAGAAATCTATTAGTCCTTTACTTTTCAAGTAAGTGATTACAAAATTAAGTAAAGGTGCGAGCGCTAAAAAAATCCATATTTCGTACTTTCTTAAAAAGTCAATCATTTTTGTGGTCATCGGTAAATTTCTAATTATAGTTTGGTATTTGCTATCTATTATTATGAACTAATCTCTTGATAAAAGAAATATTTGCGAATATAGTTTTATCATCTTTTATTGCTACTCTTTTTAGTTGTAAGAGCTATTTTTAGGGTTTAAACACCAATTTTCATATAGTTTCAACAAAAAATTTTTATGTATTTATTGCGCCGAAAACCCCAAAATAATCTTCATGCATTTTACCTGGCGCCTTAGATTCGTGCCATAAACTAAAACCCGCATTTCTAAAAAGCCGAACGTAATTATGAGAAAATGATCGCTCTACACCATAAGGCTGAGAAGTTGGATTCTTGGTAAAATCAATATTTGCTCCAATGGGCTCAATAGCAATAAAGATGGAAGTACGTAATTCGTTTAAATAAGAAGATGTTTGAAAATAGACAAA
>JANQUX010000251.1:0-3233 GCA_030730545.1 Maribacter sp.
CTCCAATATTTAAGCGAAGCATACGTACATATTCTAATTGCTCATTATAGGATTCGCCTAAGAAGTTATACCCATGAATATCATCTATATAGCCGTTACCATCATCATCAATGCCATTGCCGGCTTTTTCTTTGGTATTCGTCCACAGAACATTAACAAGGTCTTCATGTTTTAAATCGATACCAGAATCGAGAACGGCAACAATGGTTTTCGTTCCTTTTTTGTTTTTTATGATTTCACTGTAAGCTCTATCAACACTCATACCAGGTATAGTGTCTGCTACAAGGTCTAAGTGACCCCAATTATTTTTCTCACTTGTAGTAAGGTCTGAAATTTTTAAAGGAGTAGAATCTATGTTTTCTACAGGAGTAAGAATTAATCCGCTTCCGCCTGCTGTACCTGCACTACCACAACTAGTTAAAACCGCAGCTATTGTAAGGGCGAAGATTGATTTAAAATATGTATTTGTCATACTAGGGTAACTTTTAGTAATTTATTTATAGTTAATTATGATTGTATGTTATTAATTGAAAAGCTCGTTGAAGGTATAAATTTGATCTAGCCGAACACCACAATCGGTATGTTTTAGGGTGCATAATTGATTATGGGCATCATGTTCAAAAAACAGGTAGTAGTTATTATCTGCGGCGTCGTTCAAGAATATTTTTTTTTCTGACATAGTCATAAGTGGTCTAGTATCATACCCCATTACATAGGGTAATGAAATATGACCAACGGTAGGTATAAGGTCTGCCATGTAGACAATGGTCTTACCTTGATATGAAAATTGTGGTAACATTTGCTTTTCGGTATGCCCGTCTACAAATCGAATATCAAAACCAAGCGGGCTATTTTTTAAAAATGAAGCATCTACTTTATTAACAAAGGTCAAGTGACCACTCTCTTGCATCGGTATTAAGTTCTCTGTTAAGAAAGAAGCTTTTTCTCTTGGGTTGGGTTCAGTGGCCCATTTCCAATGTTTTTCATTGGTCCAAAATTTTGCATTTTTGAAAGCAGGTTCATATCCAGTTTTGTCTTTGTTCCATTGAATGGCACCACCAACGTGATCAAAATGAAGGTGGGTTAAAAAAACATCGGTAATATCGTCTCTATGAAATCCGTGCTGTTTTAAAGAACGATCAATTGTAAAATCGCCCCAGCGGTAGTAATAGCCAAAAAATTGATCAGACTGCTTATCACCCATACCCGTATCAATTAAAATCAATCGGTCGCCATCTTCAATTAAGAGGCTTCTTGCAGCAATATCAATTAAATTGTTTTGGTCTGCAGGGTTGGTTCTTTGCCAAATTGTCTTGGGCACAACACCGAACATTGCACCACCGTCCAATTTAAAATTACCGGTTTCAATGGGATAAATTTTCATAGAGGGCAAAATAATAAAAGCGAACGATATCTTAAGATTATTAAGAATATATTATCATTTAACCCGCAGAAAAGTGAAGATTTTACTATTTATAAAAAATTGTGCCAAGTTTTGTGGCATAGTAAAGGTTAGGCAGTATTTAAATTATTTGGTAGGTGGTTGTTTAATCTTCACCAAGTAAATTTCCAATTTGGTGATGTGCCAATGGTTTTATTAAATGTTTTGTAACTACCGAGTACTCTTTGCCTTTTTCTGAATCGACAGAGTCCATAGACGAGCTTAAAATATAAATTTTACAATGGTCTGTCAATGCTTTTGGCAGGTTAATGTATTCATCTAAAAACTCGAAACCATTCATTCTTGGCATCTTAATATCTAGAAAAATTACGTCTGGGTAGGCTTCGGTATTATCGCCAATACTTGTTAAATGTGCTAGAGCATCATGACCAGAGGTCATAGTTGTAATTTGAGAGATATTATCTTCTTTCGAAATAATGGCCTTGTTTATGAAATTGTCCACATCCGAATCATCTATTAATAAAATATTTATATCCTTTGCCATATTATAATCTGCCTGATTCATTTGGTATTCTTATAGTAAACGTTGATCCTTCTCCAATATTTGATGTAGCTTCAATAGTACCTTTTAATTTTGTTATAACTTCTTTAACGATGAACAAACCTATACCAGACCCCATTACTTTAGAAGACACTCTATAAAACATTTCAAATATTCTTTCAAGTTGGTCTTCTGCCATACCAACACCATTATCCTTTATTACTATAGTAGCCTCTTTGTTGTTTGTTTTAACATTGATCCAAATTGAGGGTGATTCTTTATCTAAATCATGATATTTGATTGCATTAGAGATGAAATTATTCAATAAAACCGAAATTCTCTTACTATCAGATACAAAACTGTTACTATCAGATATATGAACTTCTATATTTATTTTATCGGTATTCTCTAAGTACCAAAAGCTCTCTAGACAATGCTCAATTAAAGTAGTAAAATTTATGGTTTCTAACTCTACCTTTAGGTGTTTATTTCTAGAATATTCAATAATATCTTTAATGAAATCATCTAATCTTTCTATAGATCTTTCCATCATGTTTAAATGCTGAAACAACTTTGGGTCAATATCTTCAAGTTGAATAAGATTTATTAGCCCCAATACAGATGATAAAGGGGCTCTTAATTCATGAGAAGCGCTATAAACAAAACTGTCAAGTTCTGAGTTGGTTTTTTGAAGTTCATGAAATTGAGTTTCTAAATTACCTTCTGCCTCTTTTCTTTTTGAGTCGTCAATTATATTTACCAAAAAACTTTTTTCTCCGGTTAATAGTAATGGAGCCATAGAGATTAAAAGAGTTTTTTCAGGGCCGTCTTTAAGTTTTATTTTATGCTCCTCATTTAAAATTTCGCCATCAGTATTAAGTTTGTCCCATAATCGGCCTCTCTCATTTTCGTCAATGATTATATCACCAGACTCTATTACCGTCTTCCCTAATAAATTTTTCTTTGATGTGTTTAATATAGAATAAACGACTTCATTTGCTTCTATAACCCTACGCTTTTCATCTAGAATTAGCATACCCATTAAATTGGTTTCAAAAGCTTTTGCAAATTTTTGTTGACTTTCTTTTAGCGCTTCTTCTGCTAAAACACTTTTGGTAATATCCATTGAAGTTCCGCGATATGTAATAGGTACATCATTTTCGTCAAAAACTACCTCTGAATAAGCCAAAAAGTATTTAAACGATTTATCTTGTAATTGAATTCTGTAGAAACTAGGGGTAGAATTGGCTTCCTCTTTTTTTTCTGCAAGTTTAGTATCAATTATGTGTC
>JANQUX010000251.1:3243-5584 GCA_030730545.1 Maribacter sp.
GAGGCAAAATTGCAAAATAGCTTTAAATGTCTTTCGAAAGGTTCTTAGCATGTTGTTATTTTTTGTACATTCTGTGTCAAGACATTGCTTTTTAAAAGGTTCGATAGTGACGTATAGTTCTGCAGTACGCCTTGACATCCGGTACTAAGTATATATTTTATTGAAAAATACCCAAGGCGGTTTTGTCTATGATACATATGTTTCAAAGGAGAAACATCCTGTTTCTATAATTTATCATGTTCATTCAGATTAAATTGTAGAAATGTTGTTTGAATGTTTGTCCTAGACTATTTTATCAATTATGTGTCTATCTTCATAATAAACCATCTCCTTTATCATTTGCAGAGTCAGTTTAATACTGGGGTCAACTTCATGAATTTCATACATTTCTTTTGACCATTCAACAATATCATTGCTCATTTCCCAATGCCAATAACCAAACTTGCCAATTCGTACTGCCGCTTTCATTCTAGACTGAAGCATTAGTATTTCATTTTCGGTTTCTTTTTTCTTAGTAATATCTACAATAGTTCCCCTATATTTTAAAGGTGATTTATCTTCAGCTCTAACAACCTCCATTTCTGCAAGTATGTATTTAATAGAGCCGTCTTTTTGAATTATTCTATATGAAATAGAATACGTATCAACATCAGGCGTTACACTTTTTAGCAGCTCTCTGTGGCTTTCTAAATCATCTGGGTGCATTAAGCTTTCTACAAATGCTAAAGTTATTACGGTATTTGGGTCTACATCATAAATAGCGTACAATCTCGGTGACCAATAAAGTTTTTCTGTACTAAAAGTATAATCCCAATAACCAATTTTGCCAATGCGCATGGCAATATCCATCTTATTTTTTAAATCGATTATCTCAAAATCGGCTTCCTTTTGTTTTGTAATATCGATTACCGTACCCCTAAAGGTAACCGCCAAATTATCGGGGTCTCTAAGAACCTCCACATCAACCATTAAATATTTGATGGAGCCGTCTTTAGCGATTATTCTGTATGTAAAGGCGTGGAAAATTTTGTCAATAATTATAGCTTTTACATTTTGTCGATGCAATTCTAAATCTTCTGGATGAATAATAGTTTCAAGATATGCTATAGTTAAAGTTGCATCTGGCTCTAAATCATAAATAATATACATTAAAGGAGAACATATAAATGATTCGGTTTTTATATCAAAATCCCAATATCCAATTTTACCAATTCGTATGGCAGCGTCCATTTTACCTTGTAATTCAAGAATTTCTTTTTGAGATTTTTTACGCTGGGTTAAATCAAAACCAATAGCTCCCATGGCAATAGGTTGGTCAGATTTTTTGTCTCTGATTAAGAAACCAGAAAATTCTAATGGGGTGTTTTTTTTAGTTTTAAAATTTTTAAGAGGAACTTCGCCCGACCATATGCCTTTTTCCATGATGGTGGGCATATGTTCATTAGCTATAACATCTCTATATTCACCATCGAAAAAATCAAAGATGGTGCTGTTTTTAACGTCAAAATCAACAGGAAGGTCAATCATCTTTTTACCGGCATCGTTCATAAAAACAGATTCACCTTTTAAAGTTGCGAGACCAATAAACCCTGGGCTATTCTCAATAATAGAGATTAATTGCTGTTTTTCTTGTTCTGCCTTTTTTCTATAAGTGATGTCTTTAAAATATACAGAAAGTCCGTTTCGCGAAGGGTAGAGGTGGTTTTCGACCCAAAGGTCAGCTGCGGGGTGGTATTGTTCAAAATGAGTATAAACCTGATCGGCCATAGCTTTTATAAACATACTATACCCTTCTGAATTCTTGAATTCTGGGTATTCGTCCCATACATTTTTACCCAACATTTCTGTGGCATTCATACGAACCAGCTTGGCCGCTTTTATATTAATATCTGTAAAACACCAGTTTTGATCAAATGCAACGAAGGCATCTGAAATTCGTTCGGTAAACTGTTTATACTTTCTTTCACTTTTAAGGATAGCTAAGTTGGCGCTTTTCGCTTCTGTTTGGTCAATGAAGGTACTTAGACTGTATTTTTCACCTAAATAGTCATAAGGTTCGGCAGACGTTATTAAATGTAATGTTTCTCCGTTTTCTTTTGTAAAATCTAATTCAGCTTTTTCGACGCCTTCTGATTCGATTACAGATTTTTGACCATGGTTGGTATCTAAAGCGGGCGAAAAATCAATCAGCCCGATTTCACCAAGGGTTTTTCCTTTTATTTCATCTAACGAATACCCTATAAGGTTTAGAAAGTAAAGATTAGCGTCTACCACACAACTGTTGTGATCTTTAATGACCATACCTACAAACATGTTATTATAGGCCTTGCCGAATCGTACT
>JANQUX010000252.1 GCA_030730545.1 Maribacter sp.
GCCTATTATAGCGCCTTTTGCAGTTTTCGTAGCCTGTTGAAATGTTTCTTCGTCTTTAATACCGAAACCTACAATTTGTGGGTTTTTTAAATTCATTGTCGCAATACGTTTAAAATAGCTTTCTTGTTCTTGACCAAAGCCCGATTTTGAACCGGTAACACTAGCTGAACTTACCATATAGATGAATCCGTTTGAAGCATCGTCAATTTGGCGAATACGCATATCACTCGTTTGCGGCGTAATTAGAAAAACATTTATGAGTCCGTATTTTTTAAACGTAGCCTCATAATCCTCTTTGTACACATCTAAAGGTAAATCTGGCATAATCAATCCGTCGATACCGATTTCTTGACATTTTTTACAGAAGGCTTCCACACCATATTGTAACATCGGGTTAAAATATCCCATTATAATTAAAGGGATAGAAACCGTTTTGCGAATATCTTTTAATTGGTTGAAAAGTATTTCTGTCGTCATTCCGTTTCTCAAAGCAGCGGTAGAACTCTCTTGAATTGTAGGTCCGTCGGCAAGGGGATCGCTAAATGGTAATCCTATTTCGATCATATCTACGCCGTTCTTTTCCAAATCTTGAATGATTTGAACGGTATCGTTCAATGCAGGATAACCAGCCGAAAAATATATAGAAAGGAGCTTTTTGTCTTCTTGTAACTTTGTTGTAATTCTATTGCTCATAATAGGTTATGCTAGCTTAAAATAATCAATATATGTGTTCAAATCTTTATCGCCACGGCCAGAAAGGCTAATAACAACGACGTCATCTTTCTTGAATTTTTTATGTTCAAAAATTGCAAATGCGTGTCCCGTTTCAATAGCAGGTATAATACCCTCTAGTTGCGATAATTCTAACCCTGCCGCCATAGCTTCATCATCGGTAGCCGAATAAAATTCTGCACGGCCAGATTTGAATAAATGTGAATGCATAGGGCCTACGCCTGGGTAATCTAATCCGGCAGAAATAGAGTAGGGTTCGGTAATTTGACCATCTAAAGTTTGCATCAACATAGTTTTACAACCATGAATAATACCTACTTTACCAAGTGCAGATGTTGCGGCACTTTCGCCAGAATTTATCCCTTTACCAGCAGCTTCAACTGCAATAATACCAACCTCAGGTTCGTCTAAGAAGTGATAATAAGTACCAGCCGCATTACTGCCACCACCTATACAGGCCACTACATAATCAGGATTTTCACGCCCTTCTTGTTCTTTCAATTGCCATTTTATCTCTTCAGAAATTACAGACTGAAAACGCGTAACCATATCTGGGTAAGGATGCGGACCAATAGCAGAACCAATAATGTAATGGGTGTCTACAGGGTTATTGATCCAATCTCGAATAGCTTCGTTCGTGGCATCTTTTAATGTTCTACTACCAGATTTTGCAGGTCGAACTTCAGCGCCAAGCATTTTCATACGGGCAACATTAGGGGCTTGACGAGCAATATCGATTTCACCCATGTAAACGATACATTCTAAGCCCATTAAAGCACAAACAGTAGCAGTGGCAACACCATGTTGACCGGCACCCGTTTCGGCAATAATTCTAGTTTTACCCAATTTTTGAGCCATAAGAATTTGACCGATAGTATTATTGATTTTGTGGGCACCTGTATGGTTAAGATCTTCTCTTTTTAAATATATTTTACAACCGTGCTTTTCAGAAAGACGTTTTGCAAAATATAGCGGAGAAGGTCTACCAACGTAGTCTTTTAAAAGCTGATTGAATTCTTTTTGAAAAGAATCTTCATACATCAGTTTCAAATAATTTTGTCGTAGCTCTTCTACATTAGGGTACAACATTTCAGGTATAAAGGCACCACCAAATTCACCGTAGTATCCTTTTTCGTCAGCATTGAAGCCGCCTATGTGGGAATTGATTCTATCTTCTTTTTGCATCTCTTTTAAATCTTAATAATCTGCGTATGAATTCTTTTTTAGGTAAAATAAAATATGATAAACGTATTACTGAATATTTATTACTCTTTTAAACTCGTTCAATTCTTCAATTTTTTTCAATCCTGGTGCTATTTCAAAACTGCTATTAACGTCAATTGCAAAGCAGTATTTAGACTCAGGTGTTTTTTTGAATTCGTTGATTTTGTCAATATTATTTAAACCAATACCGCCACTTAAAAAATAAGGTTTGGTAGATGGGTAATTTTTTAAGACAGACCAATCGAATGTATAGCCATTGCCACCGGGTAATTTTCCTTTAGTGTCAAAAAGGAAATAGTTGCACACATTTTCATATGGTTTCAATACATTAAAGTTAAATTCCTCTTTGATTGAGAAGACTTTTATGACGTCGACTTTATAATTTAATTTTTTTAATTCAAATGAAATTTTAGAACAGTACTCTGGGGTTTCATGACCGTGTAATTGCAGCCCTTGTAATTGATGTTTTATTGTTGTTTCGATAATATAGTCTAGTTCAGCATCAACAAAAACTCCTATTTTACTTATGGTATGCGGAAGTTCGGGGATCTCACCTTCAAAAAACCGAGAAGAAGGTTCCCAGAAAATAAAGCCTAAATAGTCCGGTCGCAATTGTGCAACTTCAGCCGTATTCAGTTTCATTCCGCAAATCTTTAGCTTCATTAGTTCTTTAAATTTTTAATGAATTCAATCGCACTTTTACCAGGGTTGTCGGTCTTCATAAAATTCTCCCCGATTAAGAAACCTTGGTAGCCAAATGGCTTTAATTCTTTGATGGCGTCAATAGAGCTTATTCCGCTTTCAGATACCTTTACAAAATCGTCGGGTATCAGCTTAGAAAGTACTTTACTAGTCTCTAAACTAACCTCAAAAGTCTTTAAGTTTCTATTATTTACACCTAGCATATCTAAACTTGGCATAATAGATTTATGAAGTTCTTCTTCGTTATGTACCTCTAATAATACATCTAAGCCTAAGCTTTTAGCCAATTCAGAATATGTTTTAATTTCTTGCCTAGTAAGTATGGCAGCGATGAGTAAAATAACATCGGCACCATTTGCCTTGGCTTCAATAATTTGATATTCACTGATAATAAACTCTTTACGTAGCAACGGAAGTTGAACCGATGCACGTGCTAAAATTAAATCTTCAATGGAGCCTCCAAAATATTTAATATCTGTAAGTACGCTCATACCGCAAACTCCGGCATTCTCATAACCTTTAGCAACCTGCCCAACGTTCGCATTTTGATTAATGCTTTCTTTTGACGGAGACCTACGTTTAAATTCAGCAATAATACCTGTGTCACTATTTTTAAGTGCTTGAGCCAAAGAATTTGTTTTTCTTTCAAAAAGCGCAGAAGCTTCATATTGAGAAATCGAAATAATCGATTTTTTCAATTCGACCTCTTTGCGTTTATCGGCTACTATTTTATCTAGAATGTTCATAAAATATATCTTCTTTTATGACCTCTTCAATTCGAGGTATAAAGCTTTTTTTAATTTCTACTCAACTCTTGTATTTTCTTTAGTGCTGCCAACCCTTTTCCGCTTAGTAAAGATTCTTTAGCTCTTTCAAAACCTTGAAGTGGTGTCAAATCTTCTACGGTTGCAATAGCAATACCTGCATTAGCACAAACCACATTATTCTGTGGCTCAGTACCTCTACCTTGTAAAACATTTAAGAAAATTTGAGCCGACGTGTCAATAGAATCTCCACCAACAATATCACTTTGCTTAATTTGCTTTACTCCAAAATCAGATGGTTTTAGCATGCTTTCTGTATGGTTAGAAATGGTTTTAGTATTTCCGGTCAAAGAAATTTCATCATAACCATCTAAAGCATGTAGAACGGTAAAATTTTTGTCAGTTTTCTGATATAAGTATCCGTACATACGAGCAAGCTCTAAATTGAAAACACCTACTATTTGGTTTTTGGGAAACGCAGGGTTTACCATGGGGCCGAGCATGTTGAAAAACGTTTTAACCCCTAAATCTTTACGGATAGGAGCCACATTTTTCATGGCGGGATGAAATAGGGGAGCGTGCAATACACAAATACCAGCTTCATCAATACATTTTTCAAGAAAACCCGCATCGTTGCTGAATTTTATCCCTAGAAATTCCATCACATTACTACTGCCGCATGTAGAAGAAACTCCGTAATTACCATGTTTAGTAACTTTTACTCCCGCACCAGCGGTAACGAAAGAAGCTAAAGTTGAAATATTAAAGGTGTCTTTACCATCACCGCCTGTACCACAAAGATCAATAGGGTTATAAGCCGATAAATCTACTGCCAAACATAGGTCTAACAATGCATCTCTAAATCCCTCTAACTCTTCAATAGTAATGCTACGCATCATATATACGGTTAAAAATGCCGCAATCTGACTCGTATTGTAATCACCTTTGGCAATATTTACCAAAATGCGTTTCGCATCTTCTTTGGAAAGTATTTCGTGATTTATAAGTTTATTTAGTGTCTCTTTCATTCTCTTAGTTGTATTTAGTAAAACCTTAATGCTTATTATCTGGTAATTAAGCTTAAGCCTTCAACCAATTTTCTAACATCTTTTTCCCTTGTGGAGTAAGAACAGATTCTGGGTGAAATTGTACTGCGCGAACATCATAAGTTTTATGACGAAGCGACATTATTTGTCCGTTTTCATCTAAAGAAGTAGCTTCTAAAACTTCTGGCAAATCAGGATTCACCACCCAAGAATGGTACCTACCAACTTCAATTTCTTTTGGCAGTCCTTCAAAAATAACATCATCTTTTGTGATGTTTATTTTAGTTGCAATACCGTGATAAACCTCATCTAAATTTATTAGTGAACCACCAAAAACTTCAGCGATAGCTTGTTGCCCTAAACAAACACCGAATATACTTTTGGTAGGGGCATATTTTTCAATAATCTGTTTTAATAGTCCCGCTTCATCAGGAATACCAGGACCGGGAGAAAGCACAATTTTATCAAAAGCATCTACCTCTTCTAGGGTAAGTTGGTCATTACGTTTTACAATAACCTCGCAACCTAACTCCTCTAAATAATGTACTAGGTTATAAGTGAAACTATCGTAATTGTCTATAACTAAAACAGTAGCCCCGCCTAGCCTCCCCAAAGGGGAGGAATTTTGTTGCTCTTCAAATTTTATATTTTTACTCATAATATCATTTTAAAGCCCCTCCTTTGGAGGGGTTGGGGAGGCTTTTTATATATCTTCAGCTATTTCTAATGCCTTGGTCAAAGCGCCTAGTTTGTTATATGTTTCTTGTAGTTCGCTTTCTGGGTTTGATGCAGCTACCAATCCGGCGCCGGCCTGATAATGTAGTTTATGATTTTTACTTAAAAAAGTTCTGATCATGATGGCATGGTTGAAATTTCCTGAGAAATCCATGAAACCGATAGCGCCACCATAATACCCACGACTTGTTTTTTCATATTTTTCAATAAGCTGCATTGCCATATGTTTAGGTGCGCCGCTTAATGTACCGGCAGGAAAAGTATCTGCAACCACTTTCATGGTAGGTATATCACTTTTCTTCATTCCGGTAACCTTAGAAACGAGGTGAATAACATGAGAGAAAAACTGTACTTCTCT
>JANQUX010000253.1 GCA_030730545.1 Maribacter sp.
TAGCATATCGCCAGAAGAATACCCATGTGCAGGTGCATCAAAGGCAATAATATTATAATTTGCATCTTGTAATTTTTCTATGAGTTTATGCCAACGCCAAGTATTACTTTCCCAACCGTGTACAAGTAAAACAGTTTCTTTAGTACCGGGCCAGTTGTATACTTGAATTTCATTTGTCTCTAATGATAACACCTCTAATTTGGCTTGATCTAAAAATGCCTTTTGATTTGGTAGTACACGACCTTTTCTGACCTTTATAAAAACTAAAAAAGCCTTGTGGGCGGCTTTTTTTGGAGCAAACCATACAAGGAAGTTAAAATAGAATCCGATTAATTTAGGGATAAGCTTTTGAAGGTATACTGGCACTTGATAAAATTTTGAAATGTATAAAAGTTATCCGAAGAATATCAAATTGAATGGTTTTGAGAATATCAATCCCAACCCACCATCATGTATTTTACTTTTGCAGTATCTGGTATTTGCACCTCTTCAATTTTATTATTGGCATTATATCGAAGGCTTTCTGGTAGCTCTTTTTTATCTATTGTGAAATATAAATCGCTGTCTTTTAATAGAATCACCACATTGTTCATAGATGTAATGATTTTTTTAATAGGATAGTTTTCTCGTATTTCTTTAAAAGTACTTACTTTAGAAATGCCCTTGTCCGTCACAAATCTGTCATCATTGATTATGACGTTCTGTATGGTAGCGATGCTATCGATATTCGGCGTTAAAGTCAATAGTAAAGCACCACCTCTTTCGTAAATTTTTATTTTACTGGCGCCATTGCCGAAATTTAGTTCGACGGTATCTTGAACTACAGAGTCTTTTTCAAAGATTAATTCAATATCACGTGCCAAACTTTGCTTGGATAATCTGCCAACTTGATCACCAGATATTTGAAAATCTGTTTTCTTCTCATCAGTGCAATTTACAAGTAAACTACAACAGAAAATTAATAAAACGGTATATCTAAAATTCATATGCTATCTCATCACTTTTTTTAATACACCAAGTACACCTCTTATAAAAGTGGCACTTGTTAAAACTTTTAATACTGGATTCTGTCTTGTACTTGTTCCGGTAGACGTTCTTCTCGAAGCGGTAGGACTGTTCTTTTCTTTTTCTGCCAACTTCTCTGCATCTACAATTTTTTCGTTCAGAATTTCATAAGCACTTTCTCGATCTATAACTTCACTATACTTTTTAACCAATGATGATCTGTCATTGACCTTTTTTAACTCTTCATCTGTCAAAACATCCATACGGCTCATAGGTGCACGTAATAATGTCGCTGCCAGCGGAGTTGGTCGGCCTTTTTCATCTAGCGCAGATATTAGAGCCTCACCAATACCTAAAGAAGTAAGTACTTCTTTTGTATCATAATACTCAGATTCTGGGTAGTTCTCTGCCGTCAATTTAATTGCTTTTCTATCTCGAGCGGTAAAAGCCCTTAATGCATGTTGCACCTTTAATCCTAATTGCGATAATACATCGTTCGGTACATCTGTTGGGTTTTGGGTTACGAAATACAAACCAATACCTTTTGAACGTATTAGTTTAACAATATTTTCTATTTGATCCAATAGTGCTTTTGAAGCTTCATTGAAAATAAGGTGTGCTTCGTCTATAAATAAGATCAATTCTGGTTTGTCGCTATCACCTTGTTCTGGGAAGGTGTCATATATTTCTGCCAGTAAACTCAACATAAAAGTAGAGAATAACTTGGGCCTGTCTTGAATATCGGTTAGGCGTAGAATACTAATATAGCCTCTGCCTTGCTCATCGATACGGGTAAGGTCATTTACATCGAATGACTTTTCGCCGAAAAATAATTCTGCACCTTGCTGCTCTAACTCGATAATTTTTCTAAGAATGGTACCTGTCGAACTTGTAGAAATACGGCCATATTCTTTTGTGAATTCCTCCTTTCCGGCTTCGGTAGCATATTGCAATACCTTTTTAAAATCTTTTAAATCTAGCAATGGCATTTTTTGATCATCGCAGTATTTAAATACAACGGCAACAATACCTGATTGTGTTTCGGAAAGGTCAAGTATACGCGATAATAACACCGGGCCGAATTCAGATACCGTAGCTCTTAATTTTACGCCATCTTGCTCGGATAACGAAAGTATTTCTACAGGAAAGCCACTTGCTTTCCACGGAAAACCGATTTTAGTATGTCGTTGGTCTATTTTTGGGTGACCAGCACTCGGTTGTGCCAATCCACTTAAATCTCCTTTTAAATCCATCAACAATACAGGAATTCCCTTTTCAGATAAATTCTCTGCTAATACTTGTAATGTTTTGGTTTTACCAGTACCCGTAGCACCTGCAATAAGTCCGTGCCGGTTTAAAGTTTTTAGCGGAATTTTTACGAATGCATTAGTAACCGCTTCACCATTTAGCATGGCTGCGCCCATATTAATGTAATCGCCATTTGTGGCATATCCCTTTTCGATATGGTCAAAAAAATCTTCGGTACCTGACATTTTATATATTTTCGATAAAAATAGGGGATTTTTAAACAAACCAAATAATAAGTCCAGTCTTAAATATCACGACTTTTTAACATTTAATGTGCGAACAGTACTAGCCGCTGTCCATAATTTACCGATGTATGCATCGTGTAGAATTTGTCAACTAAAACGTATCTTTGCCGAATGAAAAATGAAGAGGTACTTGAGAAAGTGAATAGAGGGGTGTATTTGCCCTTAATGGAAGAGTTTTATACCATACAGGGCGAGGGCTTTCATAAAGGAACTGCAGCATACTTTATTCGCGTTGGCGGGTGTGATGTTGGTTGTCACTGGTGCGATGTAAAAGAAAGCTGGAATGCAGAAACGCATCCACCTACTGCCATCGAACAAATTGTTGATAATGCTGCCAAATATTCTGATACTATTGTTATTACTGGCGGAGAACCTTTAATGTGGGATATGAACCCAATTACAAAAGCATTAAAGGATAAAGGCCTAAAAACACATATCGAAACTTCTGGTGCCTACACGCTTTCTGGCGATTGGGATTGGATCTGTCTTTCACCAAAGAAAAATAAATTGCCTGAAGGTCGTATTTACGATGAAGCTCATGAGCTTAAAGTCATTGTTTTTAACAAGCACGATTTAATTTTTGCTGAAGAGCAAGCAGCGAAAACCAACGCAAATTGTATTTTATACCTGCAGCCAGAATGGAGTGTTAGAGATAAAGTTGTGCCTTTGATAGTAGAGTATGTAATGAACAACCCTAAATGGAAAGTGTCATTGCAAACGCATAAGTATTTGAATATTCCTTAAACCGAATTAGTTTTAATTACGCCCACCATTTGTCTGAATATCTAAAAGACATTCCGGATCAAGACCTACTGTAGCGACACCTTTTGCCGTGTTTTGTTGTAATAGTTTTAGAACTGTTGCTCCAGAAAGTGTACACCCAGATGTTACGCCGTCTTCATATTGAGCAAGAGCATTTGATTGTAAAGATTTACCGGTAGACCCACCAAATTGTAATTCTGCACGCATAAGGCATCCTGTTTGATTACAATGGTTATCACCAACTAATTGTCCGTCTTCATTTTCAGATTCAGACTCGTGATCATTTACCATATCAGAACCTAAATTGACCAAACCGAATAGGTGTCCGAATTCATGATTTAAAGTGGTGGTTTCTACATCTGCTTCACTTATAGAAGAACTTAAACCAGCTAATTCTCTTACGGTTACTTCGTGTATCACCATAGAGGTGTTGCGGTATACTGCGCCCAAAGTAACTAAGCCATCTTCAAGGTCATCGCCCTCGGCAGGCGCATCTGCAAAGTAAATATAGATAGCTAACGTGCTGCCTGTATTGAATGCTGTTCTGTTCGAGGTTTCTAAATCTGCAATTTCTTGTAAGGTAAGTTCGTCTTCTGACGGACTTGATAATTCTTTATATACTAACTCAATATCTTCTTTGAAGGTGTGCTCTTTTAGATACGCTGTAAAATCTGTCATTGCAGCTTCGGTAGGTTTAAAACCGGTAACGTATGCTATTTCAATTAAAAGTTTATCAAAAGTATCGTTAGAAAGTATATCGTTGGCAGAATCTCCTGTCGCCAGTAAATTGGCACTTTTATCAACTTTGGTTTCTGTAGTGTCACCGTCAGAATCTGAAGAGCTTTTAGAGCACGAAACTGCAAATGTTATAATACCTACAAGCAATAAACTTTTAAACTTATTCATAATATCATTTTGTACAAATAGGATAACGAAAAAAAAGTGTCGCTATTACTTCATATGCGTCAATCTTGCTAAATAGTCGTAATGTTCGCCTTCCATTACAAGCTCACATGTTAAATTACTATAATTTGCCGCTCTTTGTAACGTGTTATAGTCTACATATAACCAGGGGAAAGATGCACTTTTCTCCTTTTTATATTCCATTTCAAAGCTTACTTCACCGTAGTAATTAACGTTATCGGGAATCCAATACCCGCCATCTTCGTCATCTTCGAACATGTAAATAATGTCGCTTGAGTCTAATAGAATTTGTCCGCCTTCTTTTAAAAGCGATTTTAATTTAGAGAAGAACGGTTCTAACCCGGCTAGCGTTCCTGCCAAGCCGACACCGTTCATTAAAATTAGAATCGTATCGAATTGCTCACCTTCATATTTTAGTAGTTCGGAGTGTACAGTGTTTTTGAGTCCGCGTAATGTACTGACTTCAATACCACCTTTGGAAGCATCAAGCCCAATAACCGAAAGACCTTTTTCCTGTAAATACAGTCCATGGCTACCGGCACCACAGCCAACATCTAACACGTTGCCTTTACATAGTTGTAAAGCCTTTTGCTCTAGCTCTGGCATTTCTTTAAAACCTCTGAACATATAGGGCAGCGGTAAAACATCATCTTCAAGTAGTGATGAATATGTGGTAATATCTTCAGAATAGTTGCCGGTCTGATAATCTAAAAGTGCCGTACCTAAAATGTCGTTGTTCAAAATTCTTGTATTTCTAGTTGCAAAAGTCTCGCTTTTTGGTACTACTTCGCTAGTTTTGAAGAATTAATTTTGCACATGGAAGAGGTTTTACGAGAATTGCCGCAAAAGGCAAATGAAAAACATAACGAGAATAAAAAGTTCTTTGCAAAGCTTCGAAAGAAGCCGCCGAAGAATCTGGACTATATCATGCAAGAACTTCATGAGGCGGAATTTGAGCGTACAGATTGCCTTACCTGTGCCAATTGTTGCAAAACCACAGGTCCACTTTTTACCAATGCAGATGTGGAGCGTATTGCAAAGTCGTTTCGAATGAAACCCCAGAAATTCATCGAAACCTATTTACGGGTCGATGAAGAAAATGATTTTGTTCTGCAGCAAACGCCCTGTACTTTTTTAGGAGCGGATAACTATTGTTCTATCTATGATGTGCGCCCAAAAGCATGTCGGGAGTTCCCACATACAGATCGAAAGAAGTTTCAGCAAATAAGTAACCTTACGCTAAAAAATGTAGCAATTTGCCCTGCTGCTTATAATATAGTGGAGGAAATGAAGAAGTTGATTAAGTAA
>JANQUX010000254.1 GCA_030730545.1 Maribacter sp.
GCTATAACGCATACATCTTTATTATTTAATGTATGAACCTTTTCCAACATTTCTAATACTAACTTAAAGGGAGTAAAATCTTCTTGAAGTGAACTACCATATTGAATTTTAGTCCAAATATCTTTAATATCTCTTTCGGTTCTTTACCCAATTCGCCCATATATTCATGTGCGGTAATAATTGTCGCCAATGTATGTGGCGTTAATGCTGTGGTATATATTAATGGTTTGGCAAAATTTACCAAATAATCTTTTAAATTCTCGGAGCCAAGAATAGCTGCGCCATGGCAACCAAAGCCTTTGCCAAATGTTACTGTTCTCGCGAAAACATCTTTCTCAAGACCTAATTCTGGGACCAATCCTTCTCCGTTCTTTCCTAAAACCCCAACCGCATGAGCTTCATCTACTATTAAACGATACTTATTAGCTGTTGTAAATTTTGCAAATGCTTTTAGGTCGGGCGTATCTCCATCCATAGAAAAAACACTTTCAGTTACTACATATACAGCATAATCTTCATGCTCATTTCTAGCAATATTTAATTTCACCTTTTCTTGTAGGCTTGCCAAATCGTTATGCGAAAAACTATATGCTTTTGCATTGCTCATACGTATACCCTCGCGTATGCTTGCATGTACGAACTCATCGTAAAAAATTAAATCGCCACGTTGGGGTACGGCACTGAACAACCCCATATTGGCATCGTAACCAGAATTAAACACCAAGGCTGCCTCTGCTTTGTAGAACCCAGTTAACAGTGGCTCTAATCGCTTATATAATTTATGATTTCCAGACAATAACCTAGACCCGCCAGACCCGTTTGACGCTACATTTTCTGTTAATAATAGCTGAAACGTTTTAGAAAATAAAGTTTCATTGGTAGCAAAACCTAAATAGTCATTAGAAAGAAAATCAATTAAGCCTTCGGTAGACTCTAGCGAACGAAAGGTTTCTTCCTTTTTACGTTCTGCCAAGATATTCTGTAATTTTATGGGTAGTTGGTTCATTGCGCAAAAATAGCTTTTCTATGAAATGATTGTAATGTAATTAACGAATTCCTGTAATTTTTCTAAGCTATTTATCCGCATTGTTGAAAATAAATCAAACTTATTCTAAATCTACTGATAAAATCATTTTATAAATCTGACTAATAGTTACTTACAAATTCAAAAAAGCTATATATCTATGTAAAAAACTATGAAATTATAGGTGAAAGATAAACTTAAAGCATATTTTTGCATCTTTTTTTAAAGAAATTTCCTACTTTGACGTTAAAGTATTAGATTAAGTATATGTCTTTTGATAAGGATTAAATGAACGGGAGTAATATTTTAGATACGAACAGATTAAAAACATTGATGTCTTATGACATTATGGATACGCACCCAGAGGTTATCTATGATGAAATAACATCTCTTGCAGCCTCTATTTGCGATACCCCAACAAGCCTAATTTCTTTTGTAGATGATAAAAGGCAATTTTTTAAATCTCATTTTGGTTTAGATATTAACGGTACACCTTTAGAAGACTCTTTCTGTAAGTATGTTATTACTGATGATATTGATTTACTAGTAGTAGAAGACACCCATAAAGATATAAGGTTCAGTGATTATAATTTAGTAAAAAATGACCCGAATGTCGGTTTTTATGCGGGTGCATCATTAACCGCAGAAAATGGTCAGCGCCTTGGCACCCTTTGCGTTTTAGACTATAAACCAAAACAACTTAATGAAGCTCAAATTAATGGACTTCAGACACTTGCCAAACAGGTTGTTCATTTACTTGATCTTCGTAAATCAAAAAAGAAAGAAGAAGAACAGCAATTAGATTTAGAAAGAAAAGGCAAGCTTTTAGATAATGTTGTTACTGCAACAGGAATAGGAATTTGGGAACGCAATCTTATTGCTGACGTACTTACCCTAAACGAACAAGCCCTAGATATTTATGGTATAGAAAATACATCTTTATCAAATTTCAAAACCGATACATGGTTTAGTCTAATTCATGAAGATGATTTAGAAGAGGTGAAAATTAAAATGTCTGAATGTTTAAAATACCCATCTAATGGGTGTAGTGTTCAATATAGAATGCTTCAAAAAGATGGCACTTATAAATGGATTCAAGACAAGGGTAAAGTACTTCAGTGGAGTGATGATAAGAAACCACAATTAATGTACGGTACCGTACAAGATATTACTGAAAAAAAGAATTTTACCAATGAGCTTCAAAGGGTTAAAAATAACCAAGAAGCCATGATCAATAGTACTAAAGACTTAATGTGGTCTATTGACTTAGAATTTAAACTTATTACTGCCAATACCGCATTTCATGAATTAGTGGAAAAAATTCAAGGTACACCTTTCAATGAAGGCGACTTAGTTTTTTCGAAAAATGTAGCCAAGCAGATTACAAAAAAGTGGAAAGCATATTATAACAGAGCCCTTACCAGCGGTGCCTTTTCTGTGAAACAAAAAATTCAAGATCCTGAAAAATTTTGGACGACCTATGGCCTTACATCATTTGATCTTCTTTATAATAAGGAAGGTGAAAAAATTGGTATTACCTGTTTCTCTAAAGATATTACTTCAGAAGTATTATCTCAACAAGTACTTATAAATGCTAAAGAAGAACTGCAAAAAATAATGGACACTTCTTTAGACATTATTTGTACTATAGATGAAGAAGGCTATTTTTTAAGTGTTAATAGAGCATCTAAACAAATTTGGGGTTATGAGCCTAAAGATATTATAGGTACCCAATATCTTAAATTGGTTTATAATGAAGATAAGAATTCTACTCAAAATACAGCAGTGGAAATTTCACTTGGAAAACAAGCATTTAATTTTGAAAACAGGTACAAACACAAAAACGGAACGATAGTACCCATGCTTTGGTCTTCTAATTGGGATAAAAAAGACCGCATTTACTATTGTATTGCTAAAGATAATACTGAAAAGAAGAAATCTGAGCTGCAATTAGAAAATAGCGAACGCCGTTTTAAAACATTAGTTCAAGAGAGTAGCGATATCATTTCAATTATTGATCTCGAAGCTAATTTTACCTATATGAGCCCTAGTTCTGAAAAAGTACTTGGTGCAGACCCTGAATATTATACCGGCACTAATGCATTTGACTATATTCACCCCGATGACCTTCAAAGAGTTCAAGATAAATTTTATTCTATAAAAGACCATGCGACTATATCAATTGAACCGTTCAGGTTTAGAGATATTAATGGTGAATGGAAATGGTTCGAGAATATCATAACCAATCAAATAAATGAACCATCTATTAACGGACTCGTAGTTACCACGAGAGATATTACTGAAAAGAGAAAAGCTGAAGAAAAATTAGAATATAGTGAACGTCGTTACAAAACATTGGTTCAAGAAGGAAGTGATATGATTTGCATTGTTGATGAACAGGCAATTTTCTCTTATGCTAGTCCGACTTCAACTAAAGTTTTAAATATTACACCCGAAGAATTTGTAGGTACAAGTGCTTTCAAACATGTTCACCCAGAAGATTTTGACAATGTCTATAATGAATTTATTAAAGTTTTAGATACCCCACAAATCGCCATAAAGCCATTTAGGTTTAAGCATGGTGATGGTCATTGGGTCTGGTTAGAAACTATCGTAACTAATAAATTAAATGAACCTACAATTAATGGTATTGTTGTAAATTCGAAAGATGTCACCATTAAAGTTCAGCACTTAAAAGCAATAGAAGAACAGAATGCCCAGCTTAAAAAAATTGCTTGGACACAATCTCATATAGTTAGAGCCCCGGTTGCAAGATTAATGGGCTTGGTAGAACTATTGAGAGATGATAAAGAAAAATTGAGTTATGAAGAAAAAGAGCGTATTCTCAACTATATTATAATATCTGCAGATGAAATTGACCATGTCATAAAAGATATCGTTGAAAATACTATAAATGCAATTGACATAGACTAAATGAATTACCAAATACTGCTTATTGAAGATGATCCTATATTCACTTTTTTATTAGAAAAAGGTATTGAACATGCCAAACTAAAGGGTGATTTACATAATTTTTCGAACGGAAAGCCTGCTATAGATTATCTAGTAAAAGAGTATTCAGATACAAGTAATTATATCATCTTTTTAGATCTAAACATGCCCGTAATGAATGGCTGGGAATTTATGGATGAATTAGAAACATTTGCAAAAACCGATAATTGCATGGTTTTTGTCTTGACCTCTTCTGCTTATCGCAATGATATTGAGCGCTTAAAGAAAAAACCGTTGGTTGCAGATTTCGTTACCAAACCTATTACAGAATATATATTGAATGGTATTAAAGAAACTATTGAAGATAGATTCGAAAAAAATCAGCCCATTTAATTTAACTTCTATTTTCTAAAACTAAACTGCTTACCACATGAATTAGCTTCTGTATCTTAGCTAAAAATCATCGTATGCGCTACCTTATTTTAGTATTACTCTTTTGTTTTAAATCAGTACAACTAGTTGCACAAACCAACACCTATTCAATCTCTTTCGAAAATGCCGTTCATCATGAGGCTACAATTTCAGCTACGTTTAATCAAATAGCTCAAGATACTTTAGCATTAAGAATGAGCAGAACTTCGCCCGGCAGGTACGCCCTTCACGAATTTGCTAAAAACGTTTATAATTTTAAGGCTACAGACAGCAAAGGAAATGACCTAATTGTTTCAAGAACAAATCCGTATTCATGGAACATTTCCGGGCATGATGGCACCGTTAAAATATCGTATATCCTTTTTGCAAATAGAGGCGATGGCACCTATTCTCAAATAGATGAATCTCATGCACATTTAAACATACCGGCTACATTTATGTATGCTCCTTCACTTAGTGAAAGAAAAATTGAAGTAGATTTTAACACAAGAGAAGATCTGAATTGGAAGATAGCTACACAATTACCACATTTAAAAAACAATACCTATAGCGCACCTAATCTGTATTATTTTATGGATAGTCCGACGGAGTTAAGCAACCATATGGTGCGAGAATTTAGTGTAGACGGTCAAACCATAAAATTAGCGTTGCATGACCCTGGTACCGAAGAAGAAGCTGACCAATATTTTGAGAAAGTAAAAAAAGTAGTTCTAGCTGAAAAGGAGGTTTTTGGTGAACTACCTATATTCGATTATGGATCTTATACCTTTTTAGCCTGCTATATACCCAATGCTTCTGGTGATGGTATGGAACATAGGAATTCTACCATTTTAACCAGTACACGGACATTAGCCAACGGAGGAATGGATGATAATATCGGTACAGTTTCCCATGAGTTTTTTCATAGTTGGAATGTTGAACGTATTAGACCAAAATCTTTAGAACCCTTCAATTTTGAGGAAGCCAATATGAGCGGCGAATTATGGTTTGCAGAGGGTTTTACCAGCTACTACACCAATTTGATACTTTGCAGAGCAGGATTGATTACAGCAGAAAAATATGTAGAGGGATTAACCGGTACTTTCAATTATGTATGGAATTCACCTGCCAGACAATTTTTCAACCCAATAGAAATGAGTTAC
>JANQUX010000255.1 GCA_030730545.1 Maribacter sp.
TGGTATTCATTTTAGATTGGAATTCTACATTCAAAATTCCGTCACCTAAATCTTCTACAACAACGCCAGCATTTTTAAATACTTCTTTTGATTTTCTAATATTATCTAATATGATAAATGAATCTTGTCCAGGAATTTTTTCTAAAGATTTTTTCGGAATATCATAAAAATAGGTACTGCCTTCTTTTATTGAGTAAAAAGAATTTTTACCGGCAGATTTCATTTCTTGAACCCAAGCAGCAGCTTCTAAGCCTTCAGCTTTAATAAATTCTAGACCTTTATCTAATCCAACGGCATCCCAAATTTGAAACGGACCATGTTCCCAGCCAAAACCAGCTTTCATGGCATCATCTATCTTATAAAGTTCATCTGTAATTTCAGGTATTCTATGAGAAACGTAAGCGAACAACTGTCCGAAACTCTTACGGTAGAATTCACCTGCTTTATCTTTTCCGCCACAAAGAACCGCAAAGCGATCAACAACCTTATCAACTGTTTTCGTTAATTCTAACGTGGCAAATTTTGCGCTTTTTTTAGAACGATATTCCATCGTACCTAAATCAAGCGTTAGTATTTCGGTATTACCTTTAGCGTCACTATCTTTTTTGTAAAATCCTTGTCCTGTTTTACTACCCAGCCATTTGTTCTCCATCATGGTATTGATGAAACCTGGTAGTTTGAACAAATCGTGACGCTCATCATCTTTACAGTTATCATAAATACCGTTGGCAACATGTACCAAAGTGTCTAAACCAACAACGTCAACAGTTCTAAATGTAGCAGATTTTGGTCTACCGATTACAGGACCGGTAAGCTTATCAACCTCTTCAACAGTCATATCCATTTCCTTTACCATATGGAAAAGGCTTTGAATACTAAAAATTCCAATTCTATTACCTATAAAAGCAGGAGTGTCTTTGGCAACTACAGAAGTCTTACCTAAGAATTTTTCTCCGTATCCATTTAAAAAGCTCAATACATCAGCATCTGTTTTTGGACCAGGGATGATTTCAAAAAGTTTTAAATATCGTGCAGGGTTAAAAAAGTGTGTACCACAAAAATGCTTTTGAAAGTCATCACTTCTACCTTCAGACATAAATTTTATAGGAATACCAGAAGTGTTAGAGGTAATTAAAGTACCCGGAGTACGGTACTTTTCAATATTTTCAAAAACTTGTTTTTTAATATCTAATCGTTCAACTACAACTTCAATAATCCAATCAACTTTAGATATTTTCGAAATATCATCTTCCATATTACCCGTAGTAATACGGTTTGCGAAATTTTGATGATAGATAGGTGATGGCTTAGATTTCAACGCTGCCGTTAAAGAATCATTTACCATTCTATTGCGAACTACCTTGTCTTGCAAGGTTAAACCTTTCGCTTTCTCTTTGTCATTAAGTTCTCTAGGAACAATATCTAACAATAAAACCTCTACGCCAATATTTGCAAAATGACAGGCTATACCGCTACCCATAATTCCTGAGCCAATTACCGCTATTTTTTTAATGTGCTTGTTCATGTAATTTATGCTGTATTAATTTGATAAGTTGTATTAAAATAATTTTTTGTCTGCAATGAGTTTATTGATGGCATCTGTAACTTCGAAAAAACTTTCTAATTTTTCATCTGTAACTTCATTTTTTACTGCCTCGTTAAATCTAAGAACAGTGCTTTTAGAATCGTTTCTTTTTTCTAGTCCGAAGTCTGTTAAATAAATAAGAACACCCCTACCATCGTTCGGGTTAGGTTTTCTTAAAATAAGACCTTTTTGTTCCATACTTTTTAAGATCCTAGAAAGACTAGTAGCTTCCATTCCCATCTTTGGGCCTAATGAAGTTGAAGGTGTACCTGTTTTAGGATCGATACTTAATAATGTAAAACCAACAGCCATAGTAGAATCAAAATTCTTTGCTTCTTCATTATACATTCTAGCTACTGCTTGCCATGTAGCTCTCAACGCATAATCTATCGTTGCTTCTTTCATACTCTGTTAGTTGGTTCCCAAATATAAGAAAATTTATTATGCATGCATAATAAATCAGTAAAATAATAATGTTCAAATGTTACAGTAATAGTATGTTATGTGGTAAGTCGTTTGCTAATACGATTTGATTCACTATGCTATGGATAAACTAAAAATAGCTACAAGTATTGTATTTTATCCTATTGTAGTAACAATATAGTTGAATGCTATGGCAACTAATAAAGGGATTCTAGAATACGATACTTAATACTAAACACTTAATAGCAAAAACAACAATACCAGATTTCAACAAACCATTTTAAGTTTTGCAAGTTGAAATGTGGTATCTATTATGAATTTCAATTTGAAAAAATTGAAATTTTAAAAACTTAAAAGCATTACTTAATGCTCATAAATATCATTGTATAGGTCAATGTATTTTTCTTTGATTATTTTTCGCTTCATTTTCATGGTAGGGGTAAGGTGTCCGGCTTCCATACTCCAAACTTCTGGAGTCAATCTAAACTGTTTAATTTTCTCCCATTTGGCAAAACTTTCATTGGCTATAGCAACTTCTTCATCAATTCTAGCAATAACTTTTTCGTTTTTTGCGATATCGATATTATCACCTACAGTAATATTCTTTCTTTTAGCCCATTCTTTAATATGTTCAAAATTGGGCTGAATTAATGCGGCGGGCATTTTTTCGCTTTCACCGATTACCATAATTTGTTCAATGAATGGTGATTGTTTAAAACGATTTTCTAAAAGTTGAGGAGCAACATATTTACCACCAGAGGTTTTAAACATTTCTTTTTTACGATCTGTGATTTTTAAGAATCCGTCGCTATCCAATTCCCCAATATCTCCAGTTAAAAAATATCCGTCAACGATGACTTCTTTTGTTTTCTCTTCATCCTTATAATAACCCAACATAACTTGTGGACCCTTAATGCATATTTCACCATCTGCGGCAATCTTTACTTCAGTGCGGTCAATAGGCTTGCCAACGCTTCCAATTCTGAATCCCCCTTCGCGCATATCATTAACCGAAATTACGGGTGAAGTTTCAGATAGGCCGTACCCTTCCATCAGTCCGAATTCCGCAGCATTAAAAATTCTAGATAATCGTGGTTGTAAAGCTGCACTACCAGATGCGATTAAACCTAAGTTTCCGCCTAAACCTTCTTTCCACTTACTAAAAATTAATTTTCTGGCTATAGAAAGTTGCGTTTCGTACCACCATCCGTTTTGACCGTATGGTTCATATCTAAGACCCAAGTCTACGGCCCAAAAGAAAAGTTTCTTTTTAATACCGGTAAGCTCGGTACCTTTTGCATATATTTTGTCATATACCTTTTCTAAAAGTCTAGGTACAGCTGTCATTACATGCGGACTAGTTTCTTTTAAGTTATCGCTTATTTTATCTAATGATTCAGCGTAGTAAATAGAAACACCTCTAAATTGATATAAGTAAATTAACATTCGCTCATAAACGTGGCATAGCGGTAAGAAGCTTAATGCCTTTGTATTTCCGTCTACAATCGGGAATCGCTTAGAACTCTCCATAGCGTTTGATACAAGATTGTTATGAGAAAGCATAACACCTTTAGGTCTGCCTGTTGTACCTGATGTATAAATTAAGGTAGCCAAATCATTTGGTGTTACGGCATTCATTAATTTTTGAACTTCGTCTTGGTTAGAAGTATCTGCACCTAATTCTAAAACCTTGCTCCAATTATCGCAACTAGATAGCTCTTCAAAAGAATAAACATTTTCTAGACTTTTGACCTGATCTTTAATTGAAAGTACTTTTTCATACACTTCATCGCAAGAAACAAAACAGAATTTCGCTTCAGAATGATTAAGTACATAAGCATAATCTTCTTCAGATATTGTTGGGTAAATAGGTACATTCTGTGCACCCAATTGAAGAATACCGATGTCCATAATATTCCACTCAGTTCTATTGGTAAGTGATATTACGGCAATCTTATCATTAGGTTTAACCCCTAGGCGTAAAAGCCCACGGCTAATGGCATTTGCTTTGTCTATATATTCTTGAGTAGAGGTTTTAATCCACTCTCCATTTGTTTTTGACACCAACGCCTCTTTTAAAGCATGTTTTTCTAGTTGGTAATAAGGGAAGTCAAAAAGACGGGTAACTTTCTGCATATGTAATTTCTAATAAGAATTGCAAAATAGTGAAAGAACTCGATATTTTAAAATTGTATTGTTAAATAAACTAGCATCTTGTTACAATATTCTTAATTCTAGACTATTACAATGTAATGTATCGAATTTAGCCATTCATCTACAATAAATTGTATTTGAGCGTGTTATGTATACATCTCGCATGTTTGTAGGAAAATTCTTTAAATATATCTATTAGATTTGAGCAGTGAGATAAATCCCAAATCGTCGATAACATGGAAAAAAAATACTTTAAAAACATATTCTTATACTCAATTTCTGTAATTGTTATAGCTCTTTCTAGTTGGAATATGAACGCACAGGCAGAACCTTTCAACTGCGATTTTAATGCTTATCTGTTTCAGTATAATGATATATATGCATTAGACTTGGCATCAGGTAGCTCTTATTTAGTAGCAGAAAATATTACTCCTGGTAATGTAAACGGTGTAGGTTACAACCCAACAGACGGTTATTTATGGGGATATTTATCGACCCCATCGAGTACTATAGTTAGTATTGGAAAAAATTATACGGTAGATCAATATACCATACCCGCATTACCAACAGGTAATAAGTATGTTGGTGATATATCACCAAATGGTATTTACTATTTTAAGGCAGGTGGATCCTCTTATTTTAAGGTTGATATTAATCCTGATTCACCAACTTATCTTGAATATTTAGGTGCTTTTGAATTAAGTCAAAGTTTAGGTATTGCCGATTGGGCTTTTAACGCTGCAGATGGTATGTTATATACTGTAGAAGGTGGTAGTAGAAAGCTTTATAAGATTGATCCTGAAACTGGTAAAGTTTACAACCTGGGTGAAGTACCTATTATAGAAGGGTTAAGCTATACTTTTGGCGCAGTCTACTTTGATGTTGATGGTAACTTCTATATCTCTGCTAACCAAACCGGTTCAGTTTACAAAATTGAGGAAGTCCAAAATATTACAGACGGAAATATGAATTCAAATATTTTTGCATTCGGTCCGGCTGCATCTAGTAATGATGGTGCGCGTTGCCCCACAGCACCTGTACCACAAGAAGATTGTATGAATGGTGTCGATGATGATGGTGATGGATTAGTTGATTGCGATGACCCTTCATGTTCTGGTGTTGCGGCTTGCCCTGTAATTGTAACCACTTCTAGTGCTAATAAAGGCGGATTAGAAAGTAACGATAGGTTAGCGAATTTAATTAGCAAAAGAAACTTTAATAGAGCAAAAACCAATTATGTATTTGATAAATTGAATGCTAAGAAACTTGTTAAAAATGCTTTCTACGGACTGACTTCTAAAACAGAGATCAATGAGATACCTTTAAATAGTTTAGTACCATTAGGTGTAGTAGGTGAGACTAGTACAATTGAGT
>JANQUX010000256.1:0-4752 GCA_030730545.1 Maribacter sp.
AGTAAATGCTAAATATAAAGATGGTGTTGCCGTATTTGCTTTACCAAAAGCAGGATTAATGGCAGATGCATCTGTAGGAGGACAAAAATTTGACTACAAGCCAATGATGAAATAATTTATTGCATAACAAAAAAAGAAAGCCACCCATTGGGTGGCTTTTCATATTTATAAACTACCCATTGGCAGTAAAACCTGGGTAACAGGTCATGCCGCCATCTACGAAAATAGTGGTTCCGTTGATGTATTCAGATTCATCTGATGCTAACCAACTTGCAACACTACCAATATCGTCTGGCACTCCTATTTGTTTATAGGGTATTAATTTCAACATGCCATCTCTGCCCTCTTGGGTACTCCACACATCTTTATTAATATCTGTTTTTATAGCACCCGGCGCAATGGAGTTACATCTAATTCTATCTGGACCATATTCTTGACAAATCGTTTGCATTAACATCACCAATCCGCCCTTCGAAGCAGCATAATTGGCATGACCTGCCCACGGTATAACCTCATGAACAGAACTCATGTGTATAATTTTACCTAGAGATTTAGAGATCTCTGGTCGCATTCCTCTTCTTTTAAACTCAATTATCGCTTCTTTGGCACAAAGAAACTGACCTGTAAGATTTACATCTATCACTCTTTGCCAATCTTTTAGTGGCATTTCATGAAGTGGATGATCTAATTGCATACCGGCATTAGCTACACAGACATCTACAGTACCAAATTCAGCAATAGTTTTCTTGAACATACCCTTAACCTCATCTTCTTTACTAACATCGCATTTAACAACAATGGCATTACCAGCATCAGAATTTTTACTGATCCAGTGCGCTACCTCTTCGGCTTCTTCTTTACTACTGTGATAATTAACGACAATATTGGCACCTTCCATCGCCATTGCCTTTGCTACAGCTTCACCGATACCATCACTAGAACCGGTGACGATACAGGTTTGTCCTGCTAATCTTTTATTTGGTTTTTGCATAATCTCCTTTTTAGTGTATAAAAATAGTATGCGGTTTCAGCTTTAATTATCTCAAATGCTAAAATTACTAACACGCTATAGCCATGTAAAAATTACAACTTACAAATTGAAAAATCGATTGTTGAGAGACAATTATTTTCCAATAAAGAATATCATCATAAATATTCTAATTTTTAAAAAACGGCATAAAAAGAACCACACTAAAATTCAAAAGTTCTTAAAATTTAAAAAGGATAGATTACAATTTAGCCTGCATATCTTTTAGCTGTTAATTTACTATTGAAAATGTAACTTTATCGGCTTAGCGATGTAAGAGCAGTCTTAAGAAATGTATATTATAATTGAAGTTCAAATAAATGTAAAATGGAATTCTAAATTAGCTCTAATTATCTAATAATCGTAATCAGCAGGAATTTGTTCTGGTTATTCTACAGAAAACTTATACGTTGTTCTGGTCATATATTTCTCACTTGGTTCTAATGTAGTACTCGGGAATTGAGGTTGGTTTGGAGAATCAGGATAGTGCTGAGTTTCAAAACAGAATCCGCTTCGCTTTGCATAGGCACCACCACCTGGCATAGGTAAAGTTCCGTCTAAAAAGTTACCGGTATATAATTGCATACCTGGCTGATCGGTAAACACTTCCATCAAGCGCCCAGAGTTTGGGTGCAATGCTTTCGCAACTGAACGATATCCTTTTTCTTCGTTATTGAGTACCCAACAATGATCGTAACCACCCCCTAGTTTCATTTGCTCATTATCTTCGTTAATTCCATCACTAATCAATTTAGGTTTTCTAAAATCGAAAGGAGTATTTTCTACTGACGCTAGATTACCTAAGGGGATTAAAGTTCTGTCAACGGGTACAATCTGATCTGCATCTATTTCCACTTTATGGTCAACAATCGTTTTAGAGAAATCTCCGGATAGATTAAAATATGAATGTTGTGTTAGATTGACCACTGTAGTTTTATCTGTAGTTGCTTCATACAGAATATCTAAACTATTGTCTTTATTTAAAGTATACGTAACCACAGTATTTAAATTCCCAGGAAACCCCTCATCCATATCTTTACTTAGATAGCTTAATTTTAAAGAGACAAACGAATCTGATTCTTTTACTTCCTCAACTATCCAAACAACCTTGTCAAAGCCTTTTAATCCTCCGTGTAAAGAATTTTCTCCGTTGTTCACAGCCAAGGTATATTCCGTATCATTTAAAGTAAATTTTCCTTTTGCAATTCTATTTCCGTACCGACCAACCAAGGCTCCGAAAAAAGGGTTTTCTTTTTCATATTGTTCGAGGTTGTCAAAACCTAGTACAACATTATCCATTCTCCCCTCTGAATCAGGAGTCATTATTTCTCTTATTATACCCCCATACGTAATAATAGTAACCGAAATACCGTCTCTATTTTGCAATAAGAACTGTGTTACTTTTTCATTATTGGTAGTGGTACCATAAGAACTTTTTTCAATTTGCATGGTATTATCTTTTTTTGGGGCTACCTTATTTTTCATATTTTCATTACAAGCTAAACATCCTGTCAAAATTATATACATTATAATTGACAGAATATTGACTTTAGCTAATCTCATGAATTTATTTGTGATGTCGTGGTATTTTAAATAAATCGATAAATTTTATTCTAACCTAACAAAAATTACTACTTTATTACAGATGTAACAAAAACGAATTTAAAAAAAATGAGACTATTATTTTCAAATGGCAATAACCTAAATTAATACTATTGAAATAATTCTTGAAATTTCGCGAGCTCTGTATTTTTCAGTAACTCACAAAATTTAAAGAAAGTAAATTTTTCTAATACAGTTCTATAACCATGGTCGTTAATTGCACTAACCTATTTGATAATAGACAACTATAGGGAATAGTGCTCAAACTTTTTCGTATTTAAATCATTTTTATCTCACTCAATCTTGTTAATTTACGCTCGCAAAAATTAATTAATGGTTTTGAATAATTATCGCAAAGAAGACAAAGTCTTACTTGCAGTAGATTGTATTATATTCGGTTTTTATCAAGAGGAGTTAAAAATTTTACTCGTTCAAAGAGATTTTGAACCGGCAAAAGGCGAATGGTCTCTAATAGGCGGATTTCTTAAAAAAGAGGAAGATTTAGATATAGCGGCTACAAGAATTCTGAATCATTTAACCGGACTGAACAATGTTTATATGGAGCAGGTTCACTCGTATTCTAAATTAGACCGTGACCCAGAAGAAAGAACCATATCAGTAACATACTTTGCACTAATCGATATAGCTCATCATTGTAAGGATCTCTTAAAGCAAAACCCTATAAAATGGTTTGATCTAAAAGATTTTCCCGAATTAATTTTTGACCATAATGATATGGTACAAGATGCGCTAACATCGCTTCGAAATAGAGTTGGCACTAAACCTATCGGATTTGAACTTTTGCCAGAAAAATTTACCATGCGTCAGCTTCAAAAGCTATATGAGGCAATTTTAGATACTGAATTGGACAAAAGAAATTTCATCAATAAATTCAACTCTTTTGACCTCTTAACTAAATTGAAAGAAAAAGATATGAGCTCATCTAAAAAAGGAGCATTTCTATTTGAGTTCGATGAAGATAAATACCAAAAGAAAGTTGAAGAAGGTTTTTGCTTTAAAATATAAATAGCCTCTTTAATTATAGCTATTTAGAGGCGCCCTATAATTCATAAATCGTAAATTTGCCCTACCCTTTTATATGAGTAAGAAAGCCACTATTTACGATATTGCAAAAGAGCTGAATATTACGGCAGCTACTGTCTCTAGGGCATTAAACAATAATCCGAAAATTAGCGAGAAAACCCGCGATCTCGTTCTTGCCGCAGCGACAAAATTAAATTACAAACAAAATAGGCTCGCGGTTGCACTTAAAAGTGGCAAGAGTAACAACGTTGGTGTAGTGGTACCATTCGTCAATAAAAACTTTTTTGCCTCTGTTATTCGTGGTATTGAAGAAGAACTTTACCCAAAAGGATTTCATGTTATCATATCTCAGACCTATGAAGAAAATGATCGTGAAAAGAAAATTATCCAAAATTTAATAAATGCCCAAGTTGATGGTATTTTAGTCTCGACCTCATTTACGAAAGAGAATAAAGATCAATTACATCAGGTTTTAAAAAAATCGTCACCCTTCGTATTTTTTGATCGTGTTTTACATTTTGATGATATAAGTACGGTAACCATAGATGATTATCAAGGTGGTTTTGATGCAACCGAACATTTAATAAACCAAGGCTGCAAAAGAATAGCCCATTTTAATGTGGACCAAAATATTGAACTGTATAACAACAGATTTAAAGGCTATAAAGATGCACTATCAAAACATGGTGTAGCCTACAATAGCGATTACGTAATTACCTTAAAAAGTGATATGGAAGCAGGTAAACAAGCTGCTGAAAAACTCATGAAATTACCGCTACCACCTGATGCTATTTTCTCTTCAACGGATAATGGTTTATTGGGAGCCGTAAAATACCTTCAAAGCATAGCTGTAAGAATACCTGAAGATTTCTGTGTCGTAGGGTTCAGTAACGAACCCTTTACTCAATTTTTAGAACCCTCTATTAGCTCTGTAGATCAGTCGCCCGTAGAAATGGGCAAAATGGCAGCAAAAGTATTCTTAGATCAGATTGAAAGTAATCAAAACGTGAAAATTCACAAAGACGTTGTGCTACCTGCTAAATTGATTATTAGGGAATCATCGATTAAACACAAGTAAA
>JANQUX010000256.1:4762-5529 GCA_030730545.1 Maribacter sp.
GCTTGGTTTGCTTATGAAGGTGACAATATTGGACAAGGCCGTAAAAACTCATGCGCTGCTCTTGAAAAAGACGAAAGCTTGTATGCAGAAATTAAGCAAAAAGTGCTTGAGTGTATTACCCCTACCCCAACAAACAAGACCGATCCTACAGGCGGTGTACACAGACCAATACAAAGATTCAATACCATGATGATTCCAAAATGAACAGGGTCGAGTCCTAGTTTGGTCACTACCGGTAAGAATATCGGTGTAAAAATTAGAACGGCAGGCGTCATATCCATAAAAATACCAACGAACAACAACAGCAAGTTGATGATCAAAAGAATGACGATTTTATTATCACTTAAACTTAAGAGTCCGCTGCTGATATCTTGCGGAATATTCTCATAAGATAATGCCCAAGACATACACATAGATGAACCAATCAATAACATAACTATTGCAGTCGTTGCTGAAGAATCTAATAATATTTTAGGCAATTTCGGCAAGGTAATCTCTTTGTAAATAAAGCCAAGAATTAAACTGTATAATACCGCGATAGCAGATGCCTCTGTTGCCGTAAAAATTCCTGTAACGATACCTCCAATAACTACAACCAGCATAAATAGACTAGGTAAAGCATCAATAAATGTTTTGCCTACCTCTTTCAAACTACTGCGTTTACCTACTTTATATTTTTACTTTTTTGCCCAAAAAGATGCGACAATCATAAGAAATAGCCCTGTCATTATTCCAGGAATATATCCTGCCAAGAATAACGCCGCTAT
>JANQUX010000257.1 GCA_030730545.1 Maribacter sp.
ACCCAGGTAACAGTACATCTTTATGTTCTTGCGCTTTTACTAGAAGAAGGTTAAAAAGCGACTTGGTCATTGACTTAATTTCTGACAATTCATCTTTTAAATACAGGTGCATAGCCACTAACACCTGATCGTTTCTTGATCTCGCCGTATGTATTTTTTTACCAGTATCACCTAAACTAAGGGTAAGCATGTATTCTATTTTAGAATGCATGTCTTCAAAAGATTTTTCTATAGAAAATGTCCCTTTCTCTATTCGCGCGGCAATATGGTTTAACTCATTAACAAGTTCTTGAGTTTCTTTGGGCGTTAGCAAACCAATTTCACCCAACATTTTAGCATGAGCTTTAGATGCTATTACGTCGTACTTGGCTAAAACCAAATCTAATTCCCTATCGTTACCAACGGTGAAATGATCAATTTTTTTATCAGTGCTAAATCCTTTATCCCAGAGTTTCATTTTAAGTCAGTTTACAATTATCAATGAACAATAATCAATTGTACATTGCTAAATGATTATTGTTTATTGCAAGTAGCCTTTTAGTAATTTAATATACAAATCTATACCTTCTTCAATTTCATGAACATAGATAAATTCATTTGCTGAATGAGAACGGGTGCTGTCACCAGGTCCCATTTTCAGTGATTGGCAACTTAGCGCTGCTTGATCCGAAAGGGTAGGAGAGCCGTAAGTAGTTCTACCTAATGCTATCCCAGATTTCACTAACGGATGATCTTTGTCTATTTTCGATGAATTGAGGCGTAAAGATCGCTCCTTTAATTCGCATGGCGCATCGTTCTTTAGTAAATCTGCAATTTCTTTATTAGTATAGGCATCGTTCACCCGAACATCAACTACCATATCAACCTGTGCCGGCACCACATTATGTTGCGACCCTGCACTAATTTGGGTAACGGTCATTTTTACATCTCCCAAGGCTTCAGATGATTTGTCGAATGTGTAGTTCTTAAACCATTCTAAAACTTTAATGGAATTGTAAATGGAATTGTCTTCATTTGGATGCGCTGCATGCGAGGGAGTACCTTTAACTACAGCATCAAAAACAACTAATCCTTTTTCGGCGATAGCAAGTTGCATTAATGTAGGTTCGCCAACTATAGCTACATCAATATGTGGTAATTTAGGAAGCAATCCGCGTAAGCTATTTTCACCTGCATTTTCTTCTTCTGCAGAAGCGACCATTAAAATATTATGGTTAAGGTTTTCATCATCGTAATAATTCACGAAAGTTGCAAGAAGGGAAACTAAAGGTCCGCCTGCGTCATTACTCCCCAACCCGAATAATTTACCATCTTCAATGTGCGGCAAAAAAGGGTCTTTTGTATAAGCTGTATTTGGCTTTACAGTATCGTGATGCGAATTTAATAGTAAGGTTGGTTTGCTATCGTCCCAATATTTATTTTTCGCTATAATATTGTTCAGATCCCGTTCTGTTGGTATGTTATATTTTGCCAACCACGCTTGTATTGCATCTGCAGTTTTGTCTTCTTCCTTAGAAAATGATTCTATTGAAATCAGTTCTTTTAATAGATCGATGGCACTTTCTGTAAGTTCTGTTTGATTCATTCTATAGGGTTAACGTAGTGAACAGTTCAGTGTTTTTATCTAACATAGTTACATCGCCCAAACATACTTTTTCAACAGTATTGTTCAGGGCATGAAAGCAATTGTGGAGTTTAGGCAACATACCGTCAGCAATTACCCCTTCAGATAATAACTCTTTATATGTGGTTTTATTGATATGTTTTACCACGCTATTGTCATCAGTTATATCTAATAAAACACCCTTTTTTTCAAAGCAGTAATAAAGAGTAGTTTCATAGGTTTTAGCCATGCCGATTGCAATTTCAGATGCAATGGTATCTGCGTTGGTATTCAGTAATTGCCCTGCGCCATCGTGTGATAATGCGCAAAAAACGGGCGTAAGGTTGATGGATAAAAGATTGCTAATTAAATCAGAATTCACACCATCAATATCACCTACGAAGCCATAATCTATTTCTTTTACGGGGCGTTTGTGTGCATGTATGCTATCACCATCGGCACCACTTAAACCAATTGCATTTATTTTTTTAGCTTGAAGCTGGGCAACGATTTTTTTGTTTGCCAATCCGCCATAGACCATAGTAATAATATCGACAGTTTCAGCATCGGTAATACGCCTACCGTCTATCATTTTAGATTCAATACCTAATTTAGTTGCGAGTTGAGTTGCTAATTTACCACCACCATGAACTAGTATTTTTAATCCTTCTAGTTTGGCAAATGCAGTAAGAAAAATAGCTAAAGCTTTTTCATCTTCAATGACATTACCACCAATTTTTACTACGCTTAATTTATTTTTCATTATCCGAAAATTTAAACATGAGTACCATGGCAACAATAAGAATTATGTTACTAACGGGTCCCATATAGGTTTTCCAATGTGCGGTGTTATGGTCGATATCGACCATATTTGCTACAAATAAAATGAGTGCGAATAGTGCGATACCAATATAAATCCATTTACTAATTTTCATTGCTTTCCAGTATTTTCTTTAGAACTAACTGAGCAGCATACGTTCTGTTATTTGCTTGTTCAATAACCAAAGATTGCTCACTATCTAAAACTTCATCGGCAACTACAACATTTCTACGTACCGGAAGGCAGTGCATAAACTTAGCTTTTCCTAATTTCTTAAGGGTCATTTGCCAATTAGGATTTTGCGATTTTATTTGACCATAATCGGTATAGCTACTCCAGTTTTTCACATACACAAAATCGGCATTTTCTAAAGCCTTTTCTTGATTATATTCAATTTTAGAATCTTTAGTAATGTTGGGATCTAGTTCATAACCCTCAGGATGCGTAATTACAAACTCCGCATTTTGCTTTTGCATCATTTGAATAAATGAATTGGCAACCGCGTGTGGTAAAGCCCTTGGGTGTGGCGCCCATGACAATACTATTTTTGGGTTATTCTTAAAATTATGTTCTTCTAAAGTAATGGCATCGGTTAGTGCCTGTAACGGGTGCCCAACTGAGCTCTCCATATTTACTATAGGTACAGATGCGTAGGTTTTAAATCCGTTTAAAACTTCTTCTGCTTCATCTAATTCTTTGTCAACCAAGCCTGCAAATGCACGTATGGCTATGATGTCGCAATACTGAGAAATTACCTGTGCAGCTTCTTTTATATACTCAGAGGTACCTTGATCCATAATAGTGCCATCGGCATATTCTAAAGCCCAACCTTCGCTACCAAAGTTCATGACAATAACTTCCATACCTAAATTTATGGCCGCTTTTTGAGTGCTTAAACGCGTACGAAGCGAATTGTTGAAAAATAGGAGTCCGATGGTTTTATCATTACCTAAAGTCTTAAATTTTTTAGGTTGTTTTTTTAATGCGATAGCTTCTTTTACCCAGATAGATAAAGAGTCGATATCGTTTATGGAAAGGTAATTCATGATGCTTTAATTTTTGTAAAAGTGCTTTTGTTATTCATGGCGTCGGTAATGAAATTATCGGTTAAGCCATTGGTAATCCAAGTTTCAATACCTGCTTTTTGTGCGATAGTTGCAGCCTCTATTTTAGACTGCATTCCGCCGGTGCCATGGGTCGATTTAGATTCCCCTATTTCTTTCTGTAATTCACTTAGGTCAGTTACCTGTTCGATAGTGGTAGGTTTTGCCGTCGATAGCGATGCTTTGGTATAGATACCGTCTGTATTTGTTGCTATTATTAATATATCTGCGGATAAAAGAGATGCCGTTAAACCTGCTAACTTATCATTATCACCAAACTTAATTTCATCTGTTGCCACAGTATCATTTTCATTGATAATAGGAATGAAATTATTAGCAACAAGAACATTTATAGTATTTTTAATATTTACTCTAGTTTGTTCCTTTTCAAAGTCGGAATAGGATAGTAAACACTGTGATGTAAAAAGACCTAACTCTCTAAAATTCTCTTGAAAAATACGCATTAAATGTGGCTGACCAATAGATGCTAGTGCCTGTTTTATAGTGATTTCTTCCCCGTTATGCTCCAATTTTACAAACTGCCTAGCTGCGGCAATAGCACCAGAACTTACGATTATGAATTCGTATTCATCTTTAAGTGCAGCTATTTGCCTACCAATATCTTCAATTTTACCACGAGAGATATGGTCAGTGTCCTTCGTTAAAGTATTAGACCCTAATTTCAATAAAATTCTCTTTTTCAACATGCTTGTTTCGTTTTTGTCAGGATGAGTTTTAATTTCTCCTAACTCCTTTTTTTTGGTTTCGACTGAGCTCAACCGGACACGTTTATCATTTTTTTTACGAACACCGAACACCGAACACCGATCAACCAATCACCTATCTCACCTGCCCATTCCCTTTTACATACCACTTATTGGTCACGAGATGTTGTAAACCAATTGGTCCTCGCTGGTGTAATTTATCGGTACTGATAGCTAATTCACCACCAAGTCCGAATTGCCCACCGTCGGTAAAACGTGTAGATGCGTTATGATACACGGCCGCAGTATCAACGGACTGCATGAAAATTTCAGCTTCTTCTTCGTCTTTGGTAATGATGGCAGCTGAATGGCCACCACCATAGGTGTTAATGTGCTGTATGGCCTCTTCAACATCTGGCACTTGCCCGATAACAATTTTATAATCTAGAAATTCTTCGTGCCAAACAGATTCATCTACCATCTGAGAAGTACCTTCTAATCCGGCTAGTTTAGCATCGGTCAATATTTTTACATTGTGTTTTTTAAGTGTTTGAACCAAGTGATTTAGAAACTCCATTTTACGAGGTAGATCCCTTGAGATAATCACTTTATCCACCGCATTACATGCCGAAATTTTTGTGGTTTTTGCATTGACAATTATATCTAATGCCATTTGCAGATCTGCTTCATGAGAAACATATACAAAGTTATTTCCACGACCACTGACAATTACCGGGCACTGGGCATGTTGTTTTACGAAAGCAATCAATTTTTCACCACCACGCGGAACAATCAAATCTAGTTTTTGAGTTGGTTTTTCAAGAAACTGTTGGGTTTCTTCTCGCGAATAATTGAGATAGGTAATCCAATCTTCAGAACAGTCGCAAGACTCTAAAGCTTTATGCCATAAATTGACTAAAACCAAATTGGAGTTCAATGATTCTTTTCCGCCTTTTAATAAAATTTTGTTTCCCGATTTAAAAGCGATTCCGGCTGCTTCGATAGTGACATCTGGTCTAGACTCATAGATAATCATAATAGTGCCGAACGGAGCCGTTTTATTACTTATTTCTAACCCGTTATCGTGGGTAAATTGAAAACGTTCTACATGTAAAGGATCGGCTAATGCAGCTAATTTTTTCAAGGAAGAAACCATTTCTCTAACCTTATCTTTATCCACCTTTAAGCGGTCGATCATCGCAATATCATCAGATTCGAAAGAGTTTAAATCTTTCTCATTGGCAGACATTAAAA
>JANQUX010000258.1 GCA_030730545.1 Maribacter sp.
ACAACACCGTAACAGCTACGTTGCCTTTGGGTCATGCAGACGGTATAGGTAGAGAATATGGTCATGGAAAAACATACGTAAGTATACATGGAAAATTAGCTCCAATTATTGGAAATGTTTGTATGGATATGATCATGGTCGATGTCACCAATATTGAATGTGAAGAAGGGGATGAAGTAGAAATTTTTGGAAAAAATATCTCTGCAAACGAATTTGCGGAAACAGCACAAACCATAACCTATGAAATACTTACGGGACTTTCTCAACGTGTAAGGCGAATTTTAATCTATTGATTATGTTAACATTTAATTAGGGTTTGATTTTTTTTAGTACATTGCCATACTTTAATAATTAACCATTAATTTAAATTTAGAACACATGTTAAAAGAATTCAAGAATTTTATTTTGACGGGTAACGTCATTGATTTTGCTGTAGCTGTTATTTTAGCCGGAGCAGTAGGATTAGTAGTAAACGGATTTGTTGCCGACATCATCATGCCTATCGTAGGTCACTTCGCAGGTGGAGTTGATTTTGCAGATTTGAAATTAATCTTAGATGAAGCAGTTGTTGGTGCAGATGGCGTAATTGCTAAGCCAGAAAATGCTATCCGTTGGGGTGCATGGGTAAACGCTATTGTAAACCTTCTTATTGTTGGATTTGTAATGTTCATCATCGTTAAGGCTTACAACAAAACAAAAACTCCTCCAGCTCCAGAAGCTCCAGCAGGACCAACTGCTGAAGAATTATTGACTGAGATTAGAGATGCTTTAAAAAAGTAATAAAATACACCCTGTAATTGGGGTACCGTTGCACTGCAACTTATTTTAATTAAAACCGTCAACTTTGTTACGCTAACATTGTTGACGGTTCTTTTTTTATTACACTTTCCTAATTACCTCCAAACAAACAATTGTTATATTTTAAACAATTTGTTATATTTTGATTATTCTTTTCTTTTTTACTTGCTCAAGTACCAGTATTACCTATTTTTGCCGCTTAATAAAATTGTTTGACAAATGAAAGTAGCTGTAATTGGTGCAACAGGCATGGTTGGCGAAGTAATGTTGAAAGTGTTGGCAGAACGTAATTTTCCGTTAACGGAATTATTACTAGTTGCCTCTGAACGTTCTGTAGGTAAAAAGATGACCTATAAAGGAAAAGAACATACAATTATAGGCTTGGCAGATGCTGTAGCCGCAAGACCGAATATTGCCATATTTTCGGCAGGTGGTGATACCTCTTTAGAATGGGCTCCAAAATTTGCAGAGGTTGGTACTACTGTAGTAGACAACTCTTCTGCCTGGAGAATGGATCCTACCAAAAAATTGATCGTTCCCGAAATCAATGCTCACGAGCTTACTTCCGAAGATAAAATTATTGCAAATCCGAATTGCTCTACGATACAATTGGTAATGGCACTATACCCATTGCACAAGAAATACAAAATGAAACGTGTTATTGTTTCTACCTATCAGTCGGTTTCTGGCACTGGGGTAAAAGCAGTTAAGCAACTAGAAAATGAAATCGCAGGTATACAAGGCGAAATGGCATACCCTTACCCAATTGGTAGAAATGCATTGCCTCATTGCGATGTTTTCATGGAAAACGGATACACTAAAGAAGAAATGAAATTGGCGCGCGAACCTCAAAAAATATTAGATGATCGCACATTTTCAATTAGTGCTACGGCAGTTAGAATACCTACTGCTGGCGGACATTCAGAATCTGTAAACGTAGAGTTCGAAAATGATTTTGAGCTAAATGAAGTCCGTCGTCTCTTAAATGAAATGCCTGGTGTAACCGTTCAAGACAACCCTGATACGAATACCTACCCAATGCCAATATACGCTCATGATAAAGATGAAGTTTTTGTTGGTCGTATACGTAGAGATGAAACGCAAAGAAATACCTTGAATATGTGGATCGTTGCCGATAACCTTAGAAAAGGTGCTGCGACAAACGCCGTTCAAATTTCTGAATACCTAGTAGAAAAAGGCTTAGTTTAATTTACACCCTTAACAACGTTAAAACCTTCAAAACTTAGCTGTTTTGAAGGTTTTTTTATGGTATTTTAGTGCAAACTGAACTCTCATGAAAAAAATTCTAACAATATTATTCATCCTTACCCTTACTTTTTCCTCTAACGCACAATCTAAACCTGAACCTATTACTGTGAAATATCCTGTTACCGCAAAAGTTGATACTGTAGATACTTATTTTGGCACCGAAATTAAAGACCCCTATCGTTGGTTAGAAGATGATAGAAGTCCAGAAACAGAAGCTTGGGTAAAAGAACAGAATAAGACCACCTTTGGTTATTTAGAACATGTTCCTTTTAGAAATGATCTAAAAAATCGTCTTGAAAAACTGTGGAATTATGAGAAACTAGGTTCTCCTTTTAAAAAAGGAGATTACACCTATTTCGTGAAAAATAACGGACTCCAAAATCAATACGTTGTATATAGAGCTAAAGGCGATGAGGAGCCCGAGATGTTTTTAGACCCAAATACCTTTTCTGAAGATGGCACTACATCTTTGGCGGGTTTGAGTTTTACTAAAGATGGTTCATTAGCAGCCTATCAAATTTCTGAAGGTGGTAGCGATTGGCGAAAAGCGATTATTATAAATGCAGAAACTAAAGAGATTGTCGAAGACACCTTGATTGATATAAAATTTAGCGGACTCTCTTGGAAAGGTAAAGAAGGTTTTTACTATTCTAGTTATGATAAACCAAAAGGTAGTGAGCTTTCTGCTAAAACAGATCAACACAAAGTATACTATCATAAATTAGGTATTCCCCAAAAAAATGATAAACTAATTTTTGGCGGTACTCCCCTAGAAAAGCATCGTTATATCGGTGCAAATGTTACCGAAGACAATAAGTATTTATTAATAAGTGCCTCTGTTTCTACTTCTGGCAACAAACTGTTTATTCAAAATTTAGAAGACCCCACCGGATTGCTAATCCCCATGGTCGAAGACACTGATTCTGATAACTATGTTATTGATAACATCGGTTCTAAACTATATATCGTTACCGACAGAAATGCCCCGAACAAGAAAATAGTTACTGTTGATGCTGCTAACCCAGAAGCCAAAAATTGGGTAGATTTTATTCCGGAAACGGAGCATGTATTAAATCCGAATACTGGTGCTGGCTATTTCTTTACCGAATATATGGTCGACGCCATTTCTAAAGTAAATCAATATGATTATGATGGTAAACTAATTCGTGAAGTAAAATTACCTGGTATAGGTTCTGTTGGAGGATTTGGTGGAGAGAAAGATGATAAAGAGCTGTATTTCTCTTTTACCAATTACAATACTCCCGGTTCTACCTATAAATTTGATCCTGCAACCGGCGAATATGAACTGTACTGGAAGCCAGAAATAGATTTTAATCCTGCTGATTATACTTCTGAGCAAGTTTTCTATGCTTCTAAAGATGGCACCAAAGTACCTATGATTATCACGTATAAAAAGGGAACAGAATTAAATGGTAAAAACCCAACGATTCTTTACGCCTACGGCGGATTCAATGTAAGTTTAACTCCGTCATTTAGCATTGGTAATGCCGTTTGGATGGAACAAGGCGGAATTTATGCGGTACCCAATTTACGTGGCGGTGGCGAATATGGTAAAAAATGGCATGATGCGGGTATCAAAACTAAAAAGCAAAATGTATTCGATGACTTTATAGCTGCTGCAGAATATTTGATAGACAACAAGTACACTTCAAAAGAGTTCTTAGCTATTCGCGGAGGTTCTAATGGCGGATTGCTAGTTGGCGCCACAATGACACAAAGACCAGATTTAATGCAAGTAGCATTGCCCGCAGTTGGGGTTATGGATATGTTGCGCTATCATACATTTACGGCTGGCGCCGGATGGGCTTATGATTATGGTACTGCAGAAGACGATGATGAAATGTTTCAGTACTTAAAAGGATATTCGCCTGTACATAATGTGAAAGCGGGTACAGCTTACCCTGCTACTTTAGTTACTACCGGTGATCATGATGACAGAGTAGTACCAGCACATAGTTTTAAGTTTGCTGCAGAATTACAAGAAAAACAAGAAGGCACGAACCCTACACTTATTCGAATTGAAACCAACGCTGGTCATGGTGCAGGTACACCTGTTAGTAAAACCATTGAACAATTTGCAGATATTTTCGGCTTTACGCTATTCAATATGGGTTATACCGAATTGCCGAATAAAACGATTTTGAAAGATTTTAAGGAGTAATTACACTCTTAAATCAATAAATTATTGAAAAATCCGTTTCAAATTGGAACGGATTTTTCAATTTTACAGTCCTAAGTATAAAAGCATGTTAAGAGTAGAGAATCTTTCATTTTCTTATGATAAACTTCCCGTTTTATCGGGCATCGATTTACGTATTCAACGTGGTGAACATGTCGCTATTATTGGCGAAAGCGGATGCGGCAAAAGCACCCTGTTAAAACTCATGTATGGGTTAATGGATTTGGAGCAAGGTGAAATTTTCTGGGAAGATGAGCAAATTTTGGGTCCGGCGTACAACTTGGTTCCTGGTGCTCCTTTTATGAAATACCTTTCTCAAGACTTTGACTTAATGCCCTTCATTACAGTTTCTGAAAATATTAGCCAGTATCTTTCTGTTTTTTATCCCGAAGAATTAAAAGAAAGAACACAAGAGCTATTAGAAATGATAGAGCTGACAGCATTTGCAAATACAAAAGTTAAAACACTAAGTGGTGGTCAACAACAACGTGTTGCCTTGGCTAGAGTTTTGGCACAAAAGCCCGAAGTTTTACTTTTAGATGAACCTTTTGGTCATATAGATAATTTTCTTAAAAATAGCTTGCGTCGTAATATTTTCAATTATCTAAAAGAGAATCTTATTACCACCATTGTTGCAACCCACGATGTAAACGATGTTTTACCATTTGCCGATCGTGCAGTCGTATTACGTGATAAAGAAATAATTGCAAGGGCAAGACCAATGGAGCTTTATAAGAACCCTAAAAGTTTATACGTGGCATCCCTTTTTGGCGAGGCGAGCATGATTTCAATCGATGTGCTAAAAACCTATGCGAATACCAAAAGGAAAATCATAGTTTATGCCCATGAGTTTAGAGTTTCACCTTCATCAGGCTTTGCTGTTACCGTAGAAAAAGCATACCCAATGGGCAGCCACTACCTAACAGAAAGTAAGAGTGATGATGATGAAACCATCTTTTTCAATGCAGATAAATTATACCCAAAGGGGAAAGAATTGTTTTTGAATGTGGCTATTGAAACTATCAATCAGCGCATACAAGAAGCTGCTCCAAATTAATTTAAAAGCGTGTTGTGAACCAAGAACAGATTCTTACCGAGTTACAGTTTAAAGCCATTAGAAGTAGTGGTCCTGGTGGTCAGCATGCAAATAAAGTGTCTTCTAAAGTTGAGCTTTCTTTTCATATTG
>JANQUX010000259.1 GCA_030730545.1 Maribacter sp.
TTAGTTGGCTTCGGATTCTATGATCTTAACTATCAAATAAATAATATTCATATCTTAGAAAGTATTATCACCCCTATGAACGGTACTCGAGATGCTAATTATCTTATTGAATCTTATTTAAGAAAGAAACGGGTACTTAAAATAATGGAAATAAACGATTAGTTTGAACGAGAACGAAAAACTGTCACCCTGGAGGAATAAGATTCATGAAATAATTTATGAAGCAGATACCCCTATGGGTAAATTGTTCGATATTATTCTCTTCGTTATTATCATTTTCAGCGTAATTCTAATTATGCTCGAAAGTGTAAAGGCTATTGATGCAGAGTACCATGAAATCCTTTTTGTATTAGAATGGGTAGTTACCATTTTCTTCACCATTGAATACATTGCACGCGTTATTTCAATTAAAAAACCAAGTCATTATATATTTAGTTTTTACGGTATTATAGATTTTCTTTCTACTATACCGTTATACATATCTTATATTTTTGCAGGCTCTCAAGTGCTATTGGCTGTTCGCGCTTTTAGATTGCTTAGGGTTTTTAGAATTCTAAAACTTGCCCGTTTTCTTGGCGAAGCCTCGCAATTAAAAAGAGCTTTAAAAGCTAGTAGAGCAAAAATTACCGTATTTCTTTTCGCCGTACTTATTGCATCGGTAATGATGGGTACCCTTATGTATTTGATTGAGGGTGATGAAGCTGGTTTTACTAGCATACCTACAAGTATTTATTGGACAATAGTAACTTTAACTACCGTAGGTTATGGTGATATTGCCCCTATTACTCCGCAAGGTCAGGCAATTGCTACCATAATTATGTTATTAGGTTATGGTATTATCGCCGTACCAACGGGCATGGTCACTGCCGAATTTGCGAAACAAGGAAAAGACACCTCTAACTTAAAAAATTCAGGAAGCTATGTTCATGTCAATACTCAATCTTGCCCTACTTGTAGCAAAGAAGGTCATAGAGATGACGCCAAACATTGTTATAACTGTGGATCTATACTAAATGAATAAAACTCTTATCTCCGTTGTTGGCCCTACTGCCATCGGTAAAACTAAATTAGCTATACGCTTAGCCCAACATTACAATACAGAAATCATTTCAGCCGATTCAAGGCAGTTTTTTAAAGAAATGAATATTGGTACTGCTGTACCCAGTATTGAAGAACTAAGCCAAGCTAAACACCATTTTATACAGCACAAAAGCATTAGCGAACAATATACTGTTGGTGATTATGAGCGAGAAGCAATTGAAAAATTAGCTGATCTATTTAAAATACATGATGTGGTCATTATGGTTGGTGGTAGCGGACTCTATGTGAACGCCGTTACTGACGGACTAAACACGTTCCCCACAGTAGACCCAAACATTAGAGAAGAGCTGAATGATGAACTTTCTAAAAAAGGTATTAGGGTTTTACAGTCGAAACTAAGACATCTAGACCCTATATATTACGAAAAAGTAGATATCCATAATCCGCAACGAGTAATTAGAGCTCTTGAGGTTGCCATCGGTAGCGGACAACCTTATTCTTCTTTTATAAACAAGCCTAAGGCAGAAAGAGAATTTAAAGTTTTATCTGTCGGATTAAAGGCTGACCGACCATTAATTTATGATCGTATTAATTCGAGAGTAGATGTTATGGTTGAAACAGGTTTGCTAGATGAAGCAAAAAGTGTATTACCTTTTAAAGAATACAATGCATTACAAACTGTTGGTTACAAAGAGCTATTTAAATATTTGGACGGCGAATGGACGTTAGATTTTGCCATCTCAGAGATCAAAAAGAATACTAGAAGATTCGCAAAAAGACAGTTAACCTGGTTTTTAAGAAATGAAGAAACTAAATGGGTCGATTTCGATTATAATGCGGAAACACTATTGCCAGAAATTGACAATGAATTGGTAAATTTAAAAAATGGATAACAAACAGATTTTATTTGTAATGGGCGTATCAGGTAGTGGAAAATCTACCATAGGTAAGCTTTTAGCCGATAAATTGCATATTCCTTTTTTTGACGGAGATAGTTTTCACCCAGAGGCGAACGTTAAGAAAATGAAAGAAGGTCATCCGTTAAACGACGAGGATCGTCAAGGGTGGTTAGAAAAACTTAATGAAGTTGGTATAGCCAATTTAGAAACTGGCGCAGTTATAGTATGCTCATCTCTTAAACAAAAGTACAGAGCCACATTAGGAAAAAACTTAGACAACAAACATCAATTTATTTATTTAGAAGGTAGTTTTGAGCTCATAGAAGCACGACTCAATAAACGAGAAAATCATTATATGCCTGCGGGACTATTACAATCTCAATTCGATGACCTTGAAACACCATTAGATGTACTTACTGTTTCAATTGATCAAGCTCCAATTGAAATTGTAAACGAGATTATTAAAAAGTTATAAAAACAAAAAGCATCCGGAAAAGGATGCTTTTTTTTATGGTAACTCTTGTTGAAATTATTCGCCTTCGGTCTTTACTACCAAACGGAAACCTTCACCATGAATATTCAATATCTCTACGGTGTCATCAACTTTTAGATACTTACGTAACTTGGCAATGTAAACATCCATACTACGTGAAGTAAAATAATTATCATCTCTCCAGATTTTAGTCAATGCTAACTCTCTTGGCATTAAATCATTTTCATGCAAAGCCAGTAAACGTAACAACTCATTCTCTTTAGGAGAAAGTTTAATGGACTCGGTATCTTTATATTTCAAGAATCTTAATTTAGAATTTAAGTGGAAACCACCAATTGTAAATTCGAATTTCTTGCTATCTGCCAATCCATTAGAAGCTTTTCTTTGAAGAATAGCCTTTAATTTCATTAATAGAACCTCAGAATCAAAAGGCTTGTTCAAATAATCATCTGCACCAGCTTTATATCCTTTAAGAACATCTTCCTTCATCGTTTTCGCCGTTAAAAAAACGATTGGCACGTTCTCATTCTTCTCACGAATTTCTTTCGCTAACGTAAAACCGTCTTTATAAGGCATCATAACATCTAAAATACAGATATCATAATTATCTTTTTTGAACTTCTCAAAACCTTCCATTCCATTCTTCGCCAAAGTGACATCAAAGTCATTCATTGACAAATAATCTTTCAATACAATTCCGAAATTCGGATCGTCCTCAACTAAAAGTATCTTCTTGTTTATTGTTTCCATATTTTTTTATATTAACGGCAGTTTGATGTAAAATGTACTTCCTTTTCCTTTTTCACTTTCGGCATAAACTTCGCCTTGGTGGTCTTCAACTATTTTTTTAACGTATGACAACCCTAATCCATGCCCTTTAACGTTGTGTATATCTCCGGTGTGTTCTCTATAGAATTTTTCAAAAACTTTTTTAAGAACAGCCTTACTCATACCAGAACCTTGATCTTGTACTTTTATAATAATGTAATTTTTAGCTCTTTCTGTAAACACATCTATTTTTGGCGCTTCTTCTGAGTATTTAATAGCATTATCCAACATATTTACAATGACATTGGTAAAATGCATCTCATTAGCCAAAACTTCATATCGTTCTGCATCTAAATGTGTATGAATATAACCACCTCTATCATCAACAATCAATTGAACATGTGTAATTGCATCTTCTATAATGTCGTGAACATTGACCCTATCCTTACTTATATCAAGCTGATTTTTTTCAAGTTTCGATATTCGTAGTACATTCTCTACCTGAGCATGCATTCTTTTATTCTCATCTCGAATCATCTGTAAATACCTCAAAACCTTTTCGTGGTCATTGATTATCTTCGGATTCCGAATTGCTTCAACAGCTAAATTTATAGTTGCAATAGGTGTTTTAAACTCATGCGTCATATTATTTATAAAATCTGTTTTTATTTCAGAAATCTGCTTTTGACGAATTAACTGATAAATTGCCCCTGCATACGCTACAACTATAATAATTGTAAACAATAATGACAGTAGGGCCAGACCTAAAATAGACTCTACCAAAAATCGTTTTTTCTTCGGAAAAGAAATTAACAAATCAAAATTTGAAACTCCTTCATAATCAACGAACATGGGAGATTTATAGATATTCGCCTCTGCATATTTAAATTTCGGCGATTTTACTTTGGTCGGTAGACCATTACTATAAACACCATATTCAAAAGCAATATCAACACCTCTATTTTCTAACTCGCGTTGCAATAACAACTCAATTTCTTGTTTAGAAACACGTTTATGAATAGGCACACGCTTGGCGTAAACCATAAACACATCTTCCATGGCGGCTTTTTCCATTTTAGTAATCCCGCCAATTTTTTCAAATCGTTGTATGGGGTTTAATCTTGGAGTATTGCCTTCTAAATCGAAATCTTCTCTAAAAATAGATGTCGTTCTTTTACTGGTATAACTTTTAATGATGGTAGTATCTGCACCATCACTACTATCAAAGAACGTAGAAGAAATACCATAATCCTCTTCTAAAATACCGTGTTCGTACAGTAAAATTTCATTGGAATTGACATCCTTATCAATAAAGAAAAAATTTGTAAGCTGAGTACCCTTAAGCTCTCCTCCAGCACTATCCTTCGCATGTAAATACCTGTCGAAATAATTTTTAGATTCTCTTTCTGTAATTTTATTGGTGACGCTGTTCAAGGCTTCAGATACACTGCTAGAAAATTGCTCTTCTCCGCTATCTATAGATTTACTAATCCAGAAACTTTGAACGAAAATCAGACCAATAAGAGAAAGGCTCATTAAAACTATTAAGAGCACAAATAACTTTTTGTTCATTGGGTGTTAAAATTAAAGATTTAACAGTTAGACGATAGTACGTTTAACCTAACCTTAACAAAAATGTTAAAATTGCTAATTAACTAGCAATCAGTTAAGATAGAAGCGTGTACTTGAAGAACAATTGAGCTAGTTCTTTCTAAATCAATATTTTCGATTACGAAATTGCTTGATTTAATTTTTATTTCATCATCAAGTTGATTATTAATTCTTGCCAGTACCTGTTCTCTGGTTGAATTATCGCGATCTAAAACACGAGATATACGCAGTTCTTTAGGAGCAGTTACTACAATAATTCGATCATAAAGATTTTGAGAATTGTTCTCGAACAACAACGCAGTTTCTTGAATTACATAGCAAGAATCTTGTTCTTTTACCCAGGCAAGAAAATCTTGTCTAACTACGGGATGCACAATACCATTAAGATTTGCCAATAATTCGGAATCATTGAAAACTTCTTTAGCAATATACGGTCTATTTAATTGACCATTTTCATAAGCTTCATCCCCTAATAATGCAATTAGCTTTTCTTTAATATAAATAGATGTATTCATCAAATATTTTGCTCGGTCGTCTGAGTTATAAACGGGAACATCTAGTTCTTTAAACATCGCTGCTACAGTAGATTTACCACTTCCTATGCCACCAGTTAAACCAACTATCATCATTCTCT
>JANQUX010000260.1 GCA_030730545.1 Maribacter sp.
AAAAATAGTTACTATACCGACCATTCAATATTTACGCTACGAAATATTATCGTAAATAGATTTTTACGAAATCTAAAAGTGAAAATTTATATTTATAAAATACTGATAATCAAATTAATATACTCAAAATTGAAAATGTATTATTTTCGAAAGGGTTTTCGTACTACCCTTAATATGAATACATAAGAATTAGCTTTTTAATACTGTTCTAGCTGATTTTGTAATTGTTCCAACTTTGAAAGTGCCTCTGATTTTGAGTTTACATCTAACTTTAAATAGATATTCTGAATATGAAAATTTACTGCACTAGGCGTTACAAACAATTTTTTAGCAATCATTTTATAGGTTGCTCCTTGACATAAAAAGTCAACAATTTGGTTCTCTCTTTCTGAGAAAAAAGCGAACGTTTTTCTATGAAAATTGCTAATGATTTTCTTAACGATATCATTGCTCATCGCGGCACCTTCCTTTTCCATACTGCGTAAAGCATGCTCCAATTTATCTAACGTCAGTGGTTTAGTTAAATACCCATTGGCTCCTTTCTTGAATGCATTTTTTATAACATCGAAATCATTGATTTCACTGAACATGATGATTTTTACCTCCCAATCTTTTTTCTTAAAAAGCTTAATGGCATCTACACCATTCATATCATCTAAATCAATTTCTGAAAGTACAATATGCGGCTTGGTGAACTTATAATCTTTGATGGCGTCTTTGGCAGATGTATAGCTGCCTACCACTTCATAGCCATCAATTTCTTCGAAGTGATTTTTATAAACTGAATGTAATGAGGTATCTTTTTCTAATACAATGATTCTAGTGTTTGAATTTTTCATAATCTCCATAGTTTTTTAAGCTATCATTCTAAATACAGAACAATAACTAAATTTAGTTTTGAGTATTTTCAAGAACCTTTTATAAGGTTTGAATAACTAAACAATAGATATGTATTATGAACTAATAGTGTATGCTATACGTTCACTTTCACATATTTAATGACAATGGATGCCCTGAAGAACAATCATAATATTTAGATTGTACTTCGTAATTGTTTAGTAAAAATTAAATCAAAAAACGGATTACCGCCTGTGAGTCAATTCTGAAAACTGAGGCGTTTGCCAAACTTTGGATTAATGAGATTTCGGAGCTCTAAAATGATAGAAATCTTGTGAAGAAAAAAATGTGTTTTGAAACCGGAATTTAGTAGGTAAAATTCATTCATGGTTGTGGGGGGATTTGGGGTTATACAATTGGGTTTGAATCTATTTGGTGATCGAAATATATATATTAATACAATATACCCGTTGAAAACATAAGAATTTTCGTTCAAATACAACCTTTTTATAAAAAATAAGGTAATTCATCGATAGTTAACATAAAGTTAAAACCGAGAATCACCACCAATGTAAACCAAAAAATAAAGGAGGGAACCCAGTTATCCCCCCGGACAACAACCCCTCCTTTTATTGACAATTCAAATCAACCATATAACCGTAACGGTTTATAGATTTTTAATATGTTACTCTCTACTTATATCATCATCTTCAAAAGTATTAGATGCTGTAGCCGTTGTTTCGCTTACTTGCATAATCCATTTCTCTTGATTGTATTTTCCATTTAAATCTGTACTTGCTGCCATTTGTGCATCGTTCTTATAATCATAATCTGCTAAGTACACATAATACAAACCGTTTTCTTTATTGTAGAATTGCTTTGGATCTAATCCTTTTTCTCGCAAGTCTTTCATAAATGCATTCATGTATTTTGTTTGACTATAAACATTTGCTATAACATAGTAACCAGAATTCATGTCGATAACATCAGCATCTACTAGCATTTTTACCGGTAACTCTTTAAAATTATCTCTTCTAACTGGCAATTCTTTAAAATTCGCTCTTCTTGAAGAAGTTGTTGTTGCCACTGTTGCTGTTGTAGTTGCGGCAGCAAAAGCATCTGCAGGCTCTGTTACAAAGTCAATAGCATCATTATTTATATCATTTGACGCATAAGAGGTATTTTCTTCTACACTAAAGTCTTGTAAAGAGCTCTTAATCGTCGTATCAATATCATTACGCAACATTCTAACAATTAATTCAAATCGTTCTTCAAAAGCTGCAATTCGCTCAATTTCTATAGAATCTTGACGTAGAATCAACTCATCTAAAATAATTTTGTTCTCATAGGCTAAACTACTTTCTGAAACTGCTGAAGCTGTACTAGAATTTACATCTTGTTTCTTACGACCAGATTTTCTAGCGCTATCGCGTTCTTCGATTAAATGAGCTATCTGCTCTTCATAATTACGTACTATGTTATCTATTTGATTGTCTGATGAGTTATCTGCTACTGATATCGCCAAATCATCATCTTTAAATTTGTATGCTAAAGTGATTTCATGATTCCATCCTAAATTAGCATCTTCACTTGATAAGTCTTTCTCCATTAAATATCCTAAAGACATTTTATCACTTAGGTTAAAACCAACACCTGCCGCTACACCATACTCTTCATCTACCGTTGTTTGCAACCATCCGTATTTTGGCATATCTAACAATAACGACCCAAAGTAATACAGGCTACCATCATAATTCTGACCCACTTGTGCCATTGGCATTAAACGAGCATCAGTAAAAAGTCCTCTTGAATGTTCAAATGAGTGTGTATATTGTACCGAAGCCTTTACACTCTTAGTAGACAATTCGGTTAAAAATTCGTTCGTTGTTTGATTGTATTTAAAAAGGTCTTCTGCATAAAACCCAAAATCGAATTTACCTAACGACAAGTTCATACCTGGTTGTATGGCAATTTTACTTTCTTTTCTTGCATCTGCCAATTGAGGATCTTCTTCACCAACGACAATCCTATTTTTATCTAAACCTTGATTAAAATAGGTAACGTTCGTACCAAAGGTTAATACAGATTTCTCTCCTAATCGTACTGCCGATGCGTAGTTGGCATTGAAACCGAATTCTTGCACAACACCAGACCATTGGCTGTAAACACCAATACCTACTGCTGTATGGTCATTTAATTTATTGCTGAACCCTAGAAAATAGTTTTGACTATTATCATCGAAGGTTGCATATTGATTTCTATGTAAAATGTTTAAATATGATTTGTTCTCACGTACCAAAGAGAACGTTGGGTTTATAAAAAACCTATTGAAGAATAATTGGTTGTGGTACGTACTGCTTGATCCTAAGTTTGCATTGGTTTCTTGACCTTTTACTGTTTGGACAAGAGCCAATAAGAATAAAGCAATAAGAAAACTATTGATTTTATACGGACTTTCCATAACGATTGATTTTGTGATTAAAATTGAATTTGTCAAATGAATTGGGGGAAATGAATAATGGGTGGTTATTCATCTTCGAAAACAGAACTTGAATACTGCGTTCGTCTATCTGAGTTAAAGGCTTCTAAGAAGCGATCATCTCTATCTTTATCATTTATAGGCTTATCACTTAAATTAAAAGCTACATTTTGTGTATGCTTACCTTGTGCCATTCTATTAGACACTACATAACCAGAGCCATCGCTTTGTAAAAGATTTACAGAGTACTCGTCATAAGAACTATTGATGGTGTTACCCATGTTTACAGCTAGACCAACACTACGCTGACCAACTTCTACCATGTACACATCTAGGCCACCATAACCTTCTCTACCGTCTGATGCAAATACCAAACTACCATTCGAAACAGGATTAGGGAGAACGTCATTCTTTGCTGTATTTACTTTTGAACCCAAGTTTTTCGCCTGACCCAACATTCCGTTTTTTTGAATTGTTGCTACGTATATATCAAACTCGCCAAAAGTACCTGGCATATTAGATGCGAAGAACAAACGACTACCGTCTGGTGAAATCGCCGGATGCTTAGCAGAGTAATCACCAGGGCATACAGCCACTTCGGTAATTTTTTTCCATTCACCGCCAACTTTATCGGCTTTGTAAATTTTGTGTATTTCTCTCTTTTTTGAGAACATACCCGTTGTAGGTTTTTGGTATGTTATTTTACTGTAGTAAGCAGTATTACCACCATTTGTTAGGGCTACTGGCGGAGCGTATTCACCAGTAGTTTTAACCGGAGCTGCATTGTTTGCCGCATACTCTTTAGTTGTCTCTTGATCATCCCATGGCAAAAAGTTTCTTCTATTATTAGAGGTAAGACGAGATGGCACAACTGCGCGAGTCATTTTATAATCATCTTTTACCAACTCTGTCCAATTTTCATCTGCTAACTCATTCTGTACTTCTTTACCTAATTGAGAAACGGCATGGTCAAATCTTTTCTGGTAGCTTCTTTTTAAAGTCCCATCAGCAGAGATTTCCATCAATCTACCATACCAGTATAATGCGTTTGCATATTTTTTGGTCAGGAAATTGGCGTTACCTAAATCTTCAAAGATTTCTGCATCGGTAAAACCAAGTGTTTTTAGCTTGTTGTAATTTTCTGTGCGGTTAGATACTTCGGTAACCTTTCTTTGTTGAAAACTGGCACCGCTGTCATTGTAGGCCAAATCTTGGCCGTAACCCATGGTTGCCATACAAGCAAACAAAAGGCTCATTTTAATTGAATTGTTCATGTTACTAGATTTTGGGGATTAATACTCCAAAGGTCTTGCAACTCATCCAATTGATTATTAATAAAAATTCATAGGTTTTTTAAAATTTGATAAACTAAACCATCGAAAAATATACGTAAATCTCTTATTATCAATTAAATACGAAAATATATGTCTTATTTCGAAACCTGTTTATTTTTTCTCTTATCAGATATATAAAGTAACCTAAATATGCCAATTGTAGGCCTACAGCTGCCATTTTTAATTTTCTACTTCTTACTAACAATTTCGCTACTCCGAATAGTGGTGATAATCTCATAATTTTATTTTTTTTGTTCGGGTCTAAAGTACTTGTTAGCCATTACTACCCTTAACTCTATCCGTTGAAAATATGCACTTAAAACTTCGATAAAGGCTAGTGTTTACGGTAATTTACAAATTATTGAATAGAGCAAAACAACTATTTTTTATAGCTAAGCTTACTCGTGTAATGCCTGTATCTTGGTAATAGAAAATTTATTTAATCAAAGGCGTTATAGCCTTATAAAATTTAAAATATGAATACTGATATAGCAAAAATTGAAGACCACTTAAAAGATTTGGTAAGTAAAAATGAAGATGCCATTAAAGGATTTGAAAAAGCATCAGAAAATTCTAAAGAAGTAGGAATTAAAAATTATTTCGAGACAAAAGTTATTGACCGCATGCAATTTTTAAAAGAAATTAGAGCATCGGTACCAGAACTAGATTTAGGAAATGTGCAAATTGAAGGGAGCGCAGCTGGTACATTACATAGAACTTGGATGGATGTAAAAGCATTTTTCGCAGAAGATAATGACGAAGCAATGCTAGAAGAAGCTGTAAGAGGTGATAAAGC